>NZ_JBSFTP010000084.1:0-32198 GCF_053591315.1 Streptomyces sp. NPDC003042 | reverse complement strand
GGCCGTGGGCCTCTCCGGCGTCTGCCGTGTCGGGAGCAGCTACGGGGCTGTCAGCCCTCACTTGCCGAGCTTCGCCTTCAGGTCCTCCTTGAGCTGCTTCTTGATCACCTGCTTGTCGACCTTGTTCACGGTCCCGCCCGTCCCCGTGCCGTCCCCGCCCACCGCGGTGGCGTCACCCTGATTGATGGCGTCGGCGCTGGCGTTACCGCCGGTGGCGTTACCGGTGTTGATCTCGCACTTGCCCTTGCAGCTGCCGACACCGGAGTTGGCGTTGCCGCCGGTAGCGGTACCGCCCACCGTGGTGTTCTCGGCATTGGCGTCGCCGCCGGTACCGATGCCGTCGGCGCTGTCGGCAGGGAGGAGGGTGACGGCCTGCTGCGGGACGGCTGCCGGTGCTGCCATCGCGGTCGCCGGCAGGGCGATACCGCCACCCACCAGCGCCACGGAAGCTCCGGCCAGCATGATACGACGGGTCCAAAAACGCTCAGCCATGAGAATTCTCCATTCGGTGTCAAAAGGGTTTGCGAATCGCCCGGAAGAAACAGGCCAGGAACAATTCTTTCGGCCTCGTATTCTCCGGGGTTTCCCCGGTGAGGACGTGCTTCAAATAAACCCTGCGGGAGGACGTGCGTCACGCCACTCGAATACGTGGCTTGACGTCGTAAACCGATCTTGGTAAAAGGCTGCCACGGTGCCGGTGCAAGCCGTCCGGCGCCCGCCGCAGCCTTCAGCCGCGCCCCTCCCGCCACGGTGATCACGGCGGGTGCGGCAGAGGCGCCGGGCCCCTCAGCCTGCCGTGGGCGGGCTGCCGCCGCACCGTCCAAGCGTGCGGACACGTCGGCCGACCTCGGCGCTCCGGTCGACTGCGGGAAATCCTCGGGCGTACATTTCATATCGATCTCTGCCGCAGGCATGGAGTGGCGCGTTTTCTGTAATTCCCAGGCTTCCCTCGATGTGTTCGTCGAGTACATGCCGGATGCATCCCGCATCTCCCGACCGGGCGTGGCATCGGAGGGGACTCCGCAAATGCGCAAGAAGATCATCAACACTCTGCTCGTGGCCTCCGCCATCACGGCGGCCTCCCTGGCGACGGCTCCGGCGGCGCAAGCCGGCCCTCAGGCCGAGGGGCTGCTCCTCGGGCAGCACCAGAATCTGGGCGGCGCCCAGTGGTTCTTCAACGGCAGCCAGTCCAACTTGGGCTCCATCGGCGCGGGAGACAAGGCCAGTTCCGCGCGCAACGACGACCGCGTCGCCTGGGTCCTGTACGACGACGCGGGGTACAGCGACCGCCGCTGCCTGGCCCCGGGCCGTTTCATCAGAGACCCGCACTACGGGGGGTGGAACTTCGGGGACAAGATCTCCTCGGTGAAACGCCTGACCACTGCCAGCTGCAGCGGCTACCCCGTCTTCTAGGACCGGCGACTCACCGCGAAGGAGCCCCGCACGCGGCCTGCGGGACGGCCTCCGTTTTCGCCCTCGGGTGCCGGCCGCAGCCAGTTCCCAAGCGGACCGGGTGCAGGGACTCGAGATTGGCTCGGAGTCGGTGTCCTTCGACGCGGACGACCTGCCCGGCTATGCCGGCGCCGTCTTCGACCACCTCGAGGAGCGACCGTCGCTCATGCGCCTGATGCTGCCGCAGGCTTGGTTCGCTGCGGCAGCAGCGGGCGGGACGGGCACCGGCCGGACACCTGAACGAGTCGTCGGCCGTACGCCGCATCACCTCGCCGCCCCGGAGCGAGGCCTGAAGCCCCTCCCCCGGCCCGGCGAGCCAGATCCGTCGCCTTGCGCCCGGGCCACCGCGAGTTCGACGTCGGAGATCGTCCGCGAGTACGTCGCTCACAGGCAGGGGCTCGCCGTTCTCAGGTGTTGGAGCGTCCTCGTCTGCGGCGGATCACGTAGCCGACGGCAGCGCCCGCCAGGGCGGTCGCGGCGACGCCTGCGGTCGTCCACCAGGCGGCATGGCCGGAGGTGTCGGCAGCCGGTGTCCGCGCCTGTGTGGGGGAAGGGGAAGGGGACGGCGTGACCGGAACCGGTGCGGTGGTGGCCGGCGCACCGTCCGGTGGGGACGGGTCGACCACCGGTACGGCGACGTCGCCTTCGCCGTGTCCGAGGGCCGGGAATCCCACGTCGACGGTGACCTTCCAGGCTCCGGGTGGCAGGATCTCGGCCGTGGTCCAGCCGGCGGGCGACGCGCCGGCGTCACGGACCAGGCGCCAGGGGCCCAGCGAGCGGGTGCCGTCGACGCTGACCGCGTTCACGGTGGCGGCGACCCCCTTGTCGACGGCGTCACCGTCGTTCTCCCACGTGATGTCCGTGGTGACGTGACCCTGGCGGTGCCCGGTTACCAGCACCTTCAGGGTGTCGCCGTGGGCCTGCGCCGAGGAGGGGATCAGGAACATGAGGGCGAGTGCGGCCAGTACGGCCGAACAGGCGATTCGTATGCGCATCGTCGCGGTGCTCCGTGTTGGCGGGGAGGGACGGGCCGGCGGACGGCCGCGCGGGGCGGCCGCCCGCCGGGTCGGTTTCGCGTCAGGGCAGGTACGGGATGAGGCGTTCGGACCAGCCGGTCAGCCGGCCAGCAGGTCAGCCGACCTTCTGAAGGGTCCAGACCTGCGCCGCGCGGCCGTCCGCACGCTGGAGTTCGAGCAGCCAGTTGCCGTAGTAGGGCCGGTTGCTCACCGTGAGGGCGTAGCCGCCGCCCGCGTCCGTGACGGTCACCGCGCCGTCGCGGGACGACAGTCGCCAGCTCTGCGCGTCGCTGGTGCCACAGGGCTGTTGTGCGACCCACATGCCCGCGGCCGGGGTGCCACCGGGCTGCAGACACTTGCCCGAGACGGCGGAGCGCATGCGGACCTTGCCGTCACCCGCGTCGTCGAAGTACCACTGCTGCTGGGCGTATCCGTTGGCGCGGGATCCGACGAGCACAGTGCCGTCGGCGGTGCGTCCGCCCCAGAGCTCGGCGGCCATGCCGGTGCTGCCGTTGCCGAGGGTGAAGCGGGCGCCGGGCGTGGTGGCGCCGCCGCCGGTGGCGGACGTACGGAACGTCGCGGCCTTGCCGGGCCCGCTGTCACGGCCGGCGCTGTCGCGGACGGAGACGGCGACCGTGTACGACGTGTCGGGCCGGAGATTGTAGATCCGCAGCACCTGGGACTGGACCCAGGTCAGGTGCTTGCCGTTCAGCAGGACCTGGTACCACGCGGCGCCTTCGGCCTTGGGCCAGCTCACCACGGCTGAGCCGGACGTCACCTGGCCGACGGTCGCCGCCGGACCTCCGGTGGGCTGTTTGGTCGGGCTCGGGGTCGGCGTCGGCTTCGAGGTCGGCTTCGGCGTGGGGGTCGGGGTGGGACCGGGGTCGGTGCCGCCGCCCTTCGTACGCATCAGGAACTGGTTGTCGGCCATGTTCCAGTGGGTGGCCAGGTAGCTGCCTGCCCTGGGACTGGTGTGGAAGTAGTCGTCGTGGTTGCAGTCGAGGATGTTCTCCGACGCCTGGTTGGTGCAGACGTTGCGCATCTTCGGGTAGTACGGGGTGTCCGAGTAGCACATGACGTCGAACTCGTCGGTGCAGTGGGCGCCCCGGCTGGTGTTCGGGGCGCTGTTGTTGACCGCGCCCAGGTTGTGGCCGAGTTCGTGGGCGGCGGTGTGGCCGCCCCAGCATCCGGAGTCCGTACGGCCGTAGGAGGGGCCGAAGTTGCTCAAGTTCGCCTGGCCGGGCCGCTCGTCGCCGTTGAACGTGCCGATGCCGCAGTAGACCTGCGAGTCGGCGAAGATCATGTACTTGCGGTCCCGGCGGTCGAGGCCCTTGGCCGCGAGCGCGGCGTTGGTCGCGCTGAACTCCGCCAGCGCCGATGACGGGAGCTCGATGTTGAGCACGGTCGGCGTGCAGTCGGCGGCCGTCACGTAGCGGATGTGTCGCACGCCGCCGGTTTCCTGGGCGCTCGCCGCGTAGATGAGGTCGGCGTCGGCCGCCCACTTCCGGAACGAGGCGACGTACTCGGAGTACCGGTCGCGGCCCGGTGCGTGTACGTACACGACCTGCACGCGGTTTCCGGTGCTGCCATCGCCGTCGCACTGGACGGTCTGGCCCGCGGGCCCTGCGGCTAAGGCCTGGCCGCCGGCGGACGGCGCGGGTGCGGCGGCCGCGGCGGCCCCCGCGTCGGCGGCGGGCGCGTCCTGAGAACGCCCGCCTCCTTCGGTGGTGGCCGGGTCATCGGTCGCGGGCCGGGCCGGATCGGCGGCCGGAGCCGTCTGCTTGACGGCGGGCGGGATCTCCCGCTTGATGTCGACGCCACGGGGAGGGGCGTCAGGACCGTGGGTGCAGAGCCCGGCTTCGGTGCGGTAGACGCCGGCGCAACGGTCGCCCTTCGGCGCCGCCTTGAGGCCGTCGTAGATCATGCCCCGCGCGCCTTCGTTGGCGGGCGCGTCCGCTATGGGTTCCGGTTCCTGGTCCCGGGCGGGCGCCGCGGCCGGTTCGGCCGGATCCGCGGCGGATCCCGAGGCCTGTGTGGGCGCCGCCGCCTGGGCGCCGTCGCCGAATCCGGAGTAGGCGACGCCGGTGGCTATCACCGCCGCCGTGGCCATGGCGGCGGTGACGAGTATCAACCGCCGGGGTTTGCGGCGGTGGTCGCGCCGTCTGCGGTTTCCTGGCATGCGCACCTCAAGTTGAGTTCGGAGGACTGGGTGCGCGGAAGCCTGCCAGACGAACGCGGCGAAGAATTCGGACAAAGAGGAGTACGCCGCGTGAAACCGTTCCGTTACCTACGGTGCCGTATCTGATGAACCATCAAACTACTGTGAGCATAAGGGAATTGACCTTCCGGGGCTGCAATGGTCCAGGCCTTTATTGATATGTCGTTATCGAATCGAAATAATCATGAGAGGCTTACTGACGCGAATTCAGTCAACGATTCACCTAATTACTACCTGTCGAATTCCCCCCGTCACGACCCGTGAGGAACCGGCATGCGCCAGCGGCGGCGCGGACCACCGGGTCACTGGCGAGGTAGGAGCGACTCGCCGTCGGGATTCAGCGGAAGTGTGGAATCGCTCGTCGACTGACGGGACGTCGGCAGGTCTCGGGAGCGCCGGATCGGGGAGAAGAGCAGGATCAGTGCGGCGAGCGGAACCGCCGCTGTTGTGATCGCCATTGCCGTGCGGATCCCGAGCGCGGTTCCGAGCGCGCCGCCGAGCAGTGCTCCGAGGGGGATCGTCCCGTAGCTGAGGAACGCCGTGCTTGCGGTGAGGCGGCCGAGGAGTTCCGGCGGGCAGTAGCGCTGCTGGAAGCTCGCCTTGATGACGTTGCCGGCCACGACGCCCGCGGAAACACAGAAGCCGCCTGTCACGAAGAGCAGGATCCCGGCTCCGCCGACCGTCAGCGGGATGAGCAGAGCGAGCACGGGGAGACCCAGTTCGAACAGAAGCGTCGCGCGGGCCGTGCCGACCCGGCCGGCGACCCGGCGTGCGACGAACGCCCCGGCGACGCCTCCGGTGCTGGTGGCCGCGATGAGTGCGCCGACCATGCCCGGGTCCAGACCGACGCTCCGGACGAGGAAGACCACCTGGATCGACTGGTATCCCATCAGGGCCAGGTTGGAGGCGGCCCCGAAGAGTGTCAGCGTGCGGAGCCAGGGGTCGTCGGCGATCAGCCGCAGGCCTTCGCGGACGTCACTGACCAGCGCTTTGGCGTGATGGTCGGTCCTGGTGACGCGGGGCTCGCGATGCCGGATGCCTGCCAGGCAGAGGAGGGAGACGAGGAATGTCGCGGCGTTGGCGAACATCCCGTTCACAGCGCCTGCCAACTGTGCGATCAAGCCGCCGGAGCCCAGTCCGGCGATCTGCGCGGCGGACGCGCTGCCGTGCAGTTTGGCGTTGCCCTCGGGCTGGTCGTCCGGTTCCAGAATGCTGGGGAGGTAGGCGCTGTAGGCGGTCTGGAAGAACACCGCCGCCGTGCCCGTCAGCAGTGCGACGGCCAGCAGGAGTCCGATGCTCAACCAGCCGAACCAGGCGGCGACCGGGACGCCGGCGAAGAGCAGGAGGGAGACCGCGGCGGCGACCAGCATGATCGGTCTGCGCCGCAGCCGGTCCACCCACACCCCGACCGGCAGACCGATGATCAGCCAAGGGGCCCATGCGGCGGCGCTCAGCAGCCCGACCTCGAACGTGCTGGCGTGCAAGGTGGAGACGGCGACCAGCGGCATCGCCACCCCGGAGACGGACGCGCCGAACTTGCCGGCCGTCTCACCGCACCACAGGAGCCGGAAATCTCGGTGGCGACGCAGGAGGCCACCGCGTACGCCCTGGCTCATACGGTGCCACGCTCCTTGCGGGGGAACGACTGGAGCTGCACGACGACGGGGAGCGCGTCCGGGTCGGGCACGGCGTCCGGGGCAGGGGTATGGCGGGCGATGACGGCCGTCAGCTCCGCGTTGAGCGCCCGGAGCTGATCGGGTGTCATCCGCAGGTCACGCCAGTCCGCGACGGTACCGGCGCTGCGCCACCTGTCGTCCCAGTCCTCGCTGAGGTAGGTCATGACCCGGCTGAAGTACTGCCGCACCATTTCGTGCAGGTAGACCGACAGCGCGCCCCTGGAGTCGGGATCGTCGCGGAAATCGGTGGTGTTCAGTTCGTTCGTGACGCCGGCCCTCCTCCACCAGCGCTCGCGTTTCGTGCCCCGTCCGGTTTCCTCTTCGATGAAGCCGTGCTCGGCCAGGTGGCGCAGGTGCCAGCTGACGGTGCCGGTGTTCTCCCCGAGGCGTTCGGCGAGGCCGGTGGCGGTGGCGGGGCCGTCCAGAGTGAGCAGTTCGAAGATGTTCATCCGCAGCGGATGGGCCAGCCCCCGCAGGCTGCGCGCGTCGATGCGCCGGGTGGGCTTGGCGGGCTGTCGTGTGCGTTCGGCTTGGGCTTCGGGTTGGGGTTCACGCTCAGGTTCGCGTTCGTCGGGCATGTCCACAGCGTAGATTGCAGAGATCTCTCTGCATAGGAGTCTCTGCAGATATGTCTCTGCAACGTCCTCCGCGGCTCAGCCTGCCTCGGTGAACTCGTCCGCGAGGCGGGGGATGTAGTCCGCGAGGGCCGGTGCCCAGCAGCCGTAGTTGTGGCCACCGTTGCAGGTGGGAGAAAGGCTCGAGCCGTCGCCGTAGTTGACGAAGCGGCTCGGGATGGCCAACTGGTTCAGGCGGTTCTTGACGTTGGTGGACGCGATCACGGTCTTGCCGTCGATCAGCCCCTGGCTGCCCGTGTAGAGGGTGACCTTGGTGTCGGCGAGCTTGCTCAGGTTGGTCGGTGCGGCTGGGTTGACTTGGTTCCAGATGCGGTCGTTGAAGATCGCGTACGGCGAGCCGAAGATCGCGTCGCTGTCCACGACCGGCCCGTAGCCGGTGCAGTCACCGGTGCCCGAGGTGGTGGAGGCGCACCATGCGCCCGTCACGTTGAGCTCTGTGGCCAGCACGGCGGCGCGGACTTCCCACATGCCGAAGTCGATGCCGCCGGACAGGGAGGAGACATGCCCGAACAGGTCGGGCCGGGCCTCGGCGTAATGCATGGCTCCGAAGCCGCCCATGGACAGGCCGACGACCGCACGATGGTCTCGATCGGACCTGGTCCGCAGGTTGGCGTCGATGAAGGGGACGACCTGCTGGAGGTGGAAGGTTTCCCAGTTGGCGGCGCCCTCTGCGGTGTTCTGCATCAGCCAGTTGGCGTACCAGCCCTTCAGGCCGCCGTCCGGGACGACGGTGATCATCTGGTCGTTGCGCAGGGCGGGTGCCGCGGCGGCGTCGTTCACGCTGCCGCCTCCACCGTGCAGGAAGTACGTCACCGGCCATCGCTCGTCCGGGTTGGCGTAGTAGCCGCTCGGCAGGAAGACGCGGATCTTGTGTCGGCCGGAGAGCTGGGGGGTGGTGACGGTGAGAGTGAAGTCGGTGCCCGAGTGCACCTCGGTGGCCCCGGTGACCTGGGTCAGGCCCTGTCCGTCGGTGAAGTCCGGGATCGTGGGGGTGTCGGCGTAGGCGGCGGAGCCGGTGAGGGCGGTCGCCGCGACCGTCGCCACGGCGGCAGCGGTCAGCGCGGTGGCACGCAGGGCGGCGCGAACGCCGGTTTTGGGCAGTGGAAATCGCACGGTGGCTCTCTCTTTTTCCGGGAGACCGTCCATCTGGATCGGTCATCGATCGGTGAGTGGGCGGACGCGTTGGCCGCCCTGGACGCGGGCCGAAGGGATCGGGGCTGCAACGCGCATCCCGACCAACGTTGCGTGGGACGGCGATGTCGCGGTCCGGCGGATCATCGTGCTCAGGACCAGCTCTGGTAAGGGGTGTCGTTGCACGCCCACGTGCGGAAGCCCAGGGAGCTGTCGTCGATGCAGCGCAGGGTGTGCTGGTTCTGGAGGCGAACGGTGCCGTCGGCCCAGACCTTGACCCACCAGCTCTGCTGCGGGCTGGAGTTGCAGATCACGGTACGGAAGCCGTTGTCGGTGTCCTCGACGCAGCGGCCGGTGTTGATGTTCTTCAGTTGGCGCGTTCCGTCGCCCCAGACGTGCACGGTCCACAGCTGCGGATTGCTGCCGTTGCAACTCCACGTGCGGAAGCCGTTGTTGGTGTCGTCCATGCACCGGCTCGTGGCCTGGTTCCGGAAGGACTGGATGGCATCGTCGGTCCTCGCCGGGGCCCCGGCAGGGGCCAGGGCGCCGGTCGCCGGGACGAGGAAGGCGAGTGTGGAGGCACCGCCGAGCAGAAGTGTTCTCATGTCGCGCAAGCTAGCTGTGGAGACCCCGGGCCGGGCACCCGGAACAATCCGGAGTGACAGCGCCCGAGATCGCCACCGGGGTGATCCGCCGGGAATGACAGGCGCGGCAGTCGTCAGCTGGCCCGCGAAGTGCGCGGGATGACGGGCCGCACGGTACCGACCGGTGCCCGCACCCGTGGGTGGGGCCAACCAGAGCTGGTACACCCTGAGAGTGGAGGGCCCGGCCGACGGATCCCGAACCAGCTGTTTCGACTGGGGCGTGGCAGCCGAACGGGCCCCCACCACGCTGGTGGGGGCCCGCGCCGGTGAGCCTGATCAGGTGTGCAGGAGGCTGTTGACTCCGTCGTGCCCGTCGGCGTGGTCCTCGTCGAACCAGCGGTCATCCGCCGCCAGATAGCGGAAGGAGTGGACGCTCTTGGCGGGCAGGGCCACGGTGACCGCGCGCATGCCGTCACGGCGCGGCTCGAGGGGGTGGGCGCCGGGCTTCCAGTCGTTGAAGTCACCAACGACACTCACCGGACCGGGCGGGGTATCAGCGGGCAGGACGAAGGTGACCTGAGCGCGGTCCTTGAGCTGCTTGCGTTCGAGCATGACGGAAGGCTCCCGGTGACAGGATGGTTGTTTCGGCTCATACTCCGGCCCGCGTGCGGGGGCCGGCCCCCGCACGCGCCGGGAAGGCCCCCAGCTTCACCCGCCCGGCAGTGCGCTGAGCCATCCGGCTCAGCCTTGCCGGGCGAAGAACCGGAGGAGCTCCCGCTCCTCGTACGCGTGGCCGGTCGACGCCTCCCGGATCGGCGACGGGTGCGGATCCACGTACAACGGGGCCTCCCGCGACAGCAGTTGGCGACGCTAACGTCCTCCTCGCCGTCCGGTGGCCCCGCGTCCACGGTGCCCGGGCCCACGCCTGCGCAAGCAATCGAGTGACGTCCGAAGGGGAAGGCATGTCGGCCGTGCGCTCGCGCCGCCCGAGGACAAGGCTGGAGGCACCACCTCGACGAGCCCTGAAGGAAGAGCGACCATGGACTACACCAAGCTCGCGCCTCCGTTGGCAGCAACGTACGAGCGCTACCAGCAGGAAGGCGGCAGGCGCGAGCCGCTGAGGCAGCAGGCCCGGACACTCGGGCTCGTCTCCGTGCGGGAGCGCGCCAAGCCCCTGCGGGTTGTCGTCTCCCTCGAATGCGACCCGGACGCCCTCTCCGACAGCGGGCTCGGCGACGGCATCGTCCTCAACCAGGGCGGCACCCGGGTGAAGACCGCCATCGTCTCCCTCGACGAGCTGGAGCGGCTCAGCGAGCACCCCGGCATCAAGCGCATCGTGCCGGCCACCCGGCTGCGGCCGTACATGAACCTCGCTCAGCAGCACGTCGGCGTGCCTCAGTTCCGGGCGAGTTCCGGCCTGACCGGCAAGGGCGTCGTCATCGGGGTCGTGGACACCGGCATCGACACACAGCATCCGGTCTTCACCGGGCGCATCGACCGGATCTGGGACCAGACGCTGCGCGGCGGCTCCGGAGTGCCCGAGGGTCGGTACGGAGCGGAGTTCGTCAATGCCGGGATGGCCATGGCCGCCTTGTCCCGCGACATCGAGGGGCACGGCACCCACGTCGCCGGAATCGCCGCCGGCGCGGAGGGCATCGCTCCCGAGGCACGCCTGGTGATCGTCAAGACGGACTTCCAGGACGCCCACATCATCGACGGCATCCAGTACGTCTTCCGCGTCGCCCGTGACCTGGAGCTGCCCGCGGTCGTCAACCTGAGCCTGGGCGGCCACTTCGACCCGCACGACGGCACCGACACGATGTCCCAGTCGATCGAGGAGGAGACCGGCCCCGGCCGCATCGTCGTCTGCGCCGCCGGCAACGAGGGCGACGACGACATCCACGCCCGCATCACCGTCCCGCAGGGCGTCACCCGCACGATCACCTGCCACCCCGGCGTCTTCGACCGCAAGCCGGACATCTTCTGGCTCAACGGCTGGTACGCGGCCGGCGACCGGCTGGAGATCGCCGTGACCTCCCCGACCGGTGCGACGACCGCCTTCCAGCCGGTACGCACCTCGGGCACGCCGAGCGCCGTTTTCAACCTGCCCGGCGGCAGGGTTCAGATCACCACCCCGGGCCCCGACCCGGCCAACGGCGACATCAACTTCTTCGTCCAGGTCCAGCCGAGGATCAGCGGCGCCACCACCGTCACCGCCCCCGGCAAGTGGCGGCTGCTGCTGCGCGGGGCGGACGTCACCAGCGGCGAGGTGGACGTCTGGATGCTCGGCCGCTCCGACGCCAAGCCGCAGCCGCAGTTCAGCGGCCCGGGCGTGCACGACGCGGTCAAGGTCGGCTCGCCGGGAGCCGCCTCGGCGGCGATCACCGTGGGCGCCTTCACCACGCGTACCGAGTGGAGGGACATCGACGGCATCGACCGTGAGGCGTTCTGGCTGGAACCCGGTGACATCGCCGGCTTCAGCAGCGAGGGCCCGCGCCGGGACGGGGCACACAAGCCCGACATCACGGCTCCCGGCGCCATGATCATCTCAGCGCTGTCCCGGGACGCCGTGGACCTGGACCCGGGCTTCATCACGGACGAACAGCACGTGGCGTTCCAGGGGACCAGCATGGCCGCCCCCCTCGTCGCGGGGCTCGCCGCCCTCGTCCTGCAGCGCGACCCGGGCTGTGACCCCGGCAAGCTGAAGGAACTCCTGCGGCAGAACGCGGCCGTCCCCGGCGCCGCACCGGGCACCTTCGACCCGAAGTGGGGCCACGGCCTCATCAACGTCGCCAACCTCTGAGAATCGACCCGTGGACTACCGGAAACTCGACTCCTCCCTCGCCATGGCCATCGACGCCGAGGACCGCGCTCCCCAGGCCCGCGACCTCCTGGTGCTCGTACGTCTGACCGAACCGCCCTCACCGGCCCAGCTCGACCACCTGCAGAGCCGAGGAGTCGACAGCGCGGCCGCCCCCGGCCGCACCGTCATGACGGGGACCCTCTCCCGGGAGGACGTCGAAACCCTCTCCGACCAGCCCTGGGTCCTCTCCCTCACCCTGTCCGCCACCCGCAACCCGGCGTGAGCCCACCACCCATGCCCGAGAACGAAGAACCTTGACCTGGTCGTCGAGGGCGAGGCCGCGCGCGTGAGCGACGCCGGGCGGTTGCGCGCGCTCGCCGCGGCGTAGGAGGTGGCGCCGCCCCGGCACGATCCGCGAGACAGGTCCTAACCTGGAGGCGTGCAGGGTGAGCCGGTCACGCTGTGCCTCACCGGCGATGTGATGCTCGGCCGTGGCATCGACCAGATCCTTCCGCACCCCGGCGATCCGGCGCTGGCGGAGGCCTACGTACGCGATGCCCGCTCGTACGTCGAGCTGGCGGAGGCGGCGAACGGCCCGATCCCGCGGCCGGTGGACTTCTCCTGGCCCTGGGGGGACGCGCTCGGCGTCCTCGGGCAGGCCGCGCCCGATGCCCTGGTGCTCAATCTGGAGACCAGCGTCACCCGGCACGGCGAGCCCGCCGCCGGCAAGGGGGTCCACTACCGGATGAACCCCGCCAACCTGCCCTGTCTGACCGCCGCGCGTCCCGATGTGTGCGTGCTCGCGAACAACCACGTCCTCGACTACGGCCGGCCCGGCCTCGAGGAGA
Organism: Streptomyces sp. NPDC003042; assembly: GCF_053591315.1. Classification (NCBI taxonomy): domain Bacteria; kingdom Bacillati; phylum Actinomycetota; class Actinomycetes; order Kitasatosporales; family Streptomycetaceae; genus Streptomyces; species Streptomyces sp. NPDC003042. The sequence goes on along the minus strand of NZ_JBSFTP010000084.1, from coordinate 19,835 downwards.
CGCTGGAGGTTCTGGCCGGCGGCGGTTTCCGCACGGCGGGCGCGGGGCGCGACGCGGCAGCGGCCGGCCGGCCGGCGACCGTCCCCCTCGACAGCGGCGGACGGATCCTGGTCTTCTCCTTCGGCATGCCGTCCAGCGGCATCCCGCCGAGCTGGGCCGCCACGGCGGAGCGCAGCGGGATCGACTTCGTGGCCGAGCCGTCGAACGCCGCGGCGGCCGCGGTGGTCGCCCGGATCCGGCAGGTGAAAGAGCCGGGCGACGTCGTCATCGCCTCGGTCCACTGGGGTTCCAACTGGGGTTACCGCGTCCCCCGCGAGCAGATCCGCTTCGCGCACGCGCTCGTCGAGGGCGGCGCGGACGTCGTCCACGGGCATTCTTCGCACCACCCCCGGCCGCTGGAGGTGTACCGGGGAAGGCTGATCACCTACGGCTGCGGTGACCTGGTCGACGACTACGAGGGCATCACCGGCTACGAGCTGTACCGGGACGACCTGCGGCCGCTCTACTTCCCCTCGCTGGAGCCCGGCACCGGAGAACTGCGCGCGCTGCGCATCGTGCCCTTCCAGGCCCACAGGATGCGGCTGCGCCACGCGGCGCCGGAGGACGCACGGTGGCTGCGCGAGGCCCTGAACCGGATCAGCCACGGCTCCGGCGCACGCTTGCGGTCCGGGCCGGACGGCTCGCTCGTCCTCGCCGTCCGCGACCACGCCTGGTGAGATCGGTGCGGATACTTGCTCGGCATTACGTAGTTACGTAAAGTTGCTACCATGGATCTCAAGGAGCGCGTGGCCGAACTGGAACGCCGCCTCACGGCGCTGGAAGGGGCCGGCCCCGATCGGGCGGCCCACCCGCCCGAGCCGGACGGCGTCGCGGACTTCTGGGCCCTGGAGGCCTTGAAACGGCAGCTCGCCGACAGCGGGGCCGAGCAGGGCGGTGTGCTGTTCACCGGCGCGGTCGGACTGCCTACGGGCGAGCGGTACGAGTGGCAGTACGGGCTGTCCGCCGAAGCGCTGCTCGACGCGGACTGGTCCGACGCCGCCGAATCCTTCGCGGCCCTCGGCCATCCCGTCCGGGTGCGCCTGCTCAGGGAGATCCTCGCGGGCCACCGTACGGTCACCGAGCTGGCCGGGCTCGACGAGTTCGGTACCACCGGCCAGCTCTACCACCACCTGCGGCACCTCACGTCCGCCGGCTGGCTGGAGGCGACGCGCCGCGGCCGGTACGAGGTCCCCGGCGGGCGCGTCGTCCCGTTGCTGGTGATGCTCGCCGCGTCCCGGCCCTGACCCGCCCGGCCACCGACGGCCCGGCGTCAGCCCCGGAGCGGGCCCTCGCAGGCATAGGGCGATGTGCCGCTCGTTCCGGCGATGGCGGTCGGGCCGAACCAGCAGTTCATGTCCTGGAAGTTGGTGCCGCTGCCGAGGGCGCGTTCTATCAGTTGGCGGTCCACGGCCGCCGACATCTCCTTGAAGACCAGATCGGGGTCGGCCGCACTGGTCAGCGTGGCCGTCAGCCGGCCCGTGCACACGAACCGGCGGTTGGTTCCGGTGTCGCCGGTGTCCGAGCACTGCGGCGGCGCGCCGGCCGCCGCCGCGAGCGCGGACTGCACCTGGGCCGCGGAGTCGTGGGTGAGGGTCCCGGTGGGCTGGTAGGCGGTGTGGGGGACGAAGAGGTCGGCGACCTTGGCGATCTGCTCGTCGAGGAAGGTGTCGTACCCGTGCTGGACCGCGGCGTCGGCGCCCAGCCGGTTGCGCCAGGCATCGAAGCCCGTGACGTCATTGGCCCGCAAGTACCGGTACATCGCCTGGAGTTCGGACGGCCTGTCCCGCCACAGATACTCGAAGAAGGTGCCCGCGTAGTCGTAGAAGCGGAAGCCGTCACCGGCATAGGTGGCGTGCAGGAGCTGGTCGACGCTCATCCGCGGGCCGCCGGTCGCGGTGTCGTCGATGACGCCCTGGACGAGGGACTTGCGTACGGCGATCCCGTCGTCGCGCGTGGCGCCGTCGAAGAGGCATCGCTCCGTGGCACTACGGGCACGTCGGCCCAGCGGCCGTCCGGCGGGTTCCGGGCCCAGGGCGCGACGCGGTCGACCGCCCGCCGGTGACGTAGCGACTAGCCGAAACGGAGCAGCCTCGGCCCGGCCCGGCCTCCTGACCAGTCAGTTCGCCCCGGCCAAAGGTAGGGTGGCCGCCGCCGGGTCGTTTACACGTCCTTGACGCTCAGCGCCGGCGGTCAAGGTTCACCGAGGGAAGGACGCACGTGGCGGGACGCGGGGCGCGGGTGTGGCATTCCCTGTTCACCACCCATCCGGCGCGCACGGTGGTGGCGGCCTTCGCGCTGGTGATCACGGGTGGCACCCTGCTGCTCATGCTGCCGGTCTCGTCGCAGGACGGCTCCGCGACCGGGTTCGTGACCGCGCTGTTCACCGCCACCTCGGCCGTGTGTGTCACCGGGCTGGTCGTCGTGGACACCGCCACGCACTGGAGCGGCTTCGGTGAGGGCATGATCCTCGCCATGATCCAGGTCGGCGGCTTCGGGATCATGACCCTGGCGTCCCTGCTGGCGCTGCTGGTGTCCGGGAAGCTGCGGCTGCGGATGCAGCTGACCGCGCAGGCGGAGACGAAGAGCCTGGGCATCGGCGACGTACGGCGCGTGCTGCTCGGAGTCGCCGGGTGCACGCTCGCCGTAGAGCTCGCGGTGGGCGCCTTCCTCGCGCTGCGCCTGCGCTTCGGCTACGGAATGTCCTTCGGGGAAGCCTTCCACATGGGCTTCTTCCACGCCGTGTCGGCGTTCAACAACGCCGGCTTCGGGCTGCACGCCGACAACATCATCCCGTACGCGCGGGATCCGTGGGTGACCCTGCCGATCGCGGTCGCCGTCATCCTCGGCGGCCTGGGATTCCCCGTGCTGCTCGAAGTCCTGCGCCACCGGACCCGGCGGCTCACGACCGGCCGCCGCAACTGGTCCCTGCACACCCGGCTGACCCTGGTCACCTCCGCGGCGCTGCTCTTCGTGGGCACGGTGTTCACCTGCCTGCTGGAGTGGGGCAACCCGGGCACGTTCGGCTCGTTCGACTGGGACGAGAAGATCCTCAACGGCTTCTTCTACTCGGCGATGAGCCGCACCGCCGGATTCAACGCCATCGACATGAGCGCCCTGAACGCGGCGACCATCCTGCTCACCTGCGCCCTGATGTTCATCGGCGGCGGCAGCGCCGGCACCGCGGGCGGTATCAAGGTCACCACCTTCGCCGTCCTGGCCGCCGCGATGCTCGCCGAGGTGCGCGGAGAGCCCAACTCCACCGTGATGGGGCGCCGGCTCGCCCCGCACGCGCTGCGCCAGGCACTGACCGTGGCCCTGATGGCGGTGGGCTTCGTCATCGCCTCGACCCTGGCCCTGCTGACCGTCACCAAGGCCCCGTTCGAGGCCGTCCTCTTCGAGGCCGTCTCCGCCTTCGCCACGGTCGGCCTGTCCACCGGCATCACCGCACAGGTGCCGGACCCGGGACAGCTGATCCTGGTCCTGCTGATGTTCGTCGGCCGCCTCGGCCCGATCACCCTCGTCTCCGCACTCGCCCTGCGCGAGCGCACCCGCCGCTACCAGCTACCCGAGGAGCGACCCGTCATTGGGTAACTACCTGCACTCACTGCGCCGTCGCCGCCGCAAGGGCCGCCATGACCTCGGCGCCCGCGCGGGCGCCGACCAGCGCGTCGCCGTCATCGGCCTCGGCCGCTTCGGCAGCTCGCTGGCCAACGAGCTGACCCGCCGGGGCTGGGACGTGCTCGGCATCGACACCGACCCGTCGCTCGTCCAGAAGCACAGCGACGTCCTCACCCACACGGCCGTCGCCGACTGCACCGACCCCGAAGTCCTGCGCCAGCTCGGCGTGCACGAGTTCTCCAGCGTGGTCGTCGGCATCGGCACCGACATCGAGGCCAGCATGCTCATCGCCTCCAACCTCCTGGACGAGGACATCCCCAACATCTGGGCCAAGGCGATCAGCCGCCAGCACGGTCAGATCCTCGAACGCCTCGGGGTCCACCACGTCGTCCTGCCCGAACACGAGATGGGTGAACGCGTCGCGCACCTCGTCACCGGCCGCATGCTCGACTTCATCGAGTTCGACGACGACTACGCCCTGGTGAAGACCATCGCCCCGAACGCGGCCACCGGCGTCCCCCTCGGGGAGAGCGCCGTGCGCAGCAAGTACGGCGTCACGGTCGTCGGCATCAAGCGCCGCGGCCAGGACTTCACCTACGCCACCGCCGAAACGGTCATCGAGAAGGGCGACGTCATCATCGTCACCGGCAAGACCGTCGCCGTCGAAACCTTCGCCGAACTCAGCTGATCCGCGGCCGGTCGACCGTACGGCCGTCCCCGTGGGCGAGGAGTTCGGCGAGGCCGGTCCGGGTGGCCGCCAGGACGACGCGGTCCTGCGGCTGGAGTACGTAGCCGGGGTGCAGGTCCCAGATCAGCCCGGGGGGCCTGCCCTCGTCGTCGTGCGAGGAGGACAGGTCGGGGCGCCGGTCCTCGGGGGTGGCGGTGTCGATGGCGATGACCCGCCAGGCGCCGGGGCGAAAGGACTCGGCGATGGTGCGCCCTTCCAGCGGGGAGTGGCCCGCCACGTCGACGACGGCGAAGAGCAGCACGCGGCGTTCCACCGGAATCGCGCCGAGGATCCGCCGGCCCATCATCGCCCCGGCGAAGGCGGGCGCGGCGAGGTGGGTGACGCTGCGGCTGCGGGTGAGGGCCGTGGGGTGCGCGGCGCGCAGGGTGCGGTAGACGGCGGTGGCGAATCCGTCGTCGTACAGCCGCATGGCCACCCGTACGTCGGGCTTGAGGGAGCGGGCGGAGAGGGCGGCTTCGAGGTTGGTGGTGTCGGAGCTGGTCAGGGCGAGCAGGGCGTGCGCGCGGTGGACGCGGGCGGCCTCCAGTACTCCCTCCTCGGTGACGTCGCCCAGGATCACCGGCACCCGCAGCCGGCGGGCGAGGGCGAGGCCGCGGGCCTCGGGGTCGGTCTCGACGCAGACGACGGGGATCTCCAGTTCCCGTAGCCGGGCCAGCACACGGGTGCCGATCTTCCCGAGGCCGAGCAGCACCACGTGCCCGGAAAGGGAGCGGGGCGGGCGGCGCAGGACCGTGCCGGTGCGGAACGCGCCCAGCGCTTCCAGGGCCGCCGCGACCAGCACCGGCAACAGCAGCATCCCGACCACCCCGGCGAGGATCTGGAGCACCTGGCGTCCGGTGTTCGCGTCCACGGCGGGGTCGTTGATCGCGAAGATGTCCAGCAGGGTCATGTAGGCGGCGTGCAGGGGATGGTCCCCGGTGGTGATCCAGGCGGCGACGGCGAGGCCGCCGACCGAGGCCAGCAGGCCGAACAGCGACCACCGCAGCCTTCGGGAGAACAGCGAGGCCATCGGCAGCGCGCCGGTGCCCAGGCGCGGCGCGGCGATGCTCTCCCCGGTGTGGGTGACCGTCTCCAGCGCGACGATTCCCCGTCCGGTCGCGGCCGCCACCGCCCCGTCATCCGGCAGCAGCTGCGGGCCCTGCTCGCCGCTGCGTTCGGAGCCCTCGGTGCCCGCCGGATCGCTGGCGGTCGCCGAGAGCAGCGCGAGGGTGCACAGGCCCGGGTCTGCGATCTCCCCGCGCTGGGGAGGCGTACGTTCCACCGCGCGCAGCAGCAGGCCGTCGGCCTGGACCACCTTGCTCGTACCGGCCACCGCCGTCGCGGCGAGGGCGGGGGCGGCGGTGTCGGCGTCCGACAGCACCGTCGTCGACGAGTCCAGCTCCCGCAGGTCGATGCCGGGCTCGGCGACGATCGCGGCCTGGTCGAGGAGTTCCTCCAGGTGCTGGCCCAGTTTGCGGTTGTAGAGCCGGATGACCAGCCGCAGGCGGGGGTTGAGGCGCCGCGCCAGCAGGGCCGCCCGTACGTTCGTGTCGTCGTCCCCGTATACGAGGGCCAGCGCGGCGGCCCCGGCCACCCCGGCGGCGGCCAGTACGTCCTCGGCCGCTTCCGGGGCCTCCAGTACCCGCAGCTCCCGTACGGAGGCGGGCCGTTCGCCGGCAGCCGCCGTCCGCGCCCTCGCGGCGGGGACCCGGCCGAGCAGCCCGAAGCCCAGTCCGAGGCCGGGCCTGCGCGGGGCACCCGGCTGCGCCTCACCGGCCGTGGGTACCACGAGGGTCACGCGCTCCCCGTACACGTCGCGCAGTTCGGCGGCCAGCCGGTGGGCGAGCCCGTCATCGCCGCAGACGACCATCCGGCCTGTGGGGCCTGCGTGTTGGTACGGGGCGGGAGGCGTCGATGTCACGCCCCAAGGATGCACCACGGCCGGTCCGGGCCACTGGTGCATTAAAGCGGCGTAAAGATCGCTGTACACCGGCAATGTCAACGGACCTGTGTGCGGGGCAGGATGGGCCGAGGCCGGCCGGGGTGGCGAACCCTGTGCCGGGAACCGGAAACCGGGCTCCCGTTTCGAGCGGCCGGCCGTGACGAGACGGGAGGGGCGGACGCGTGGACGATCTCTCACGACGCCTCACACGACGCCTCACACGGCTGCTCGTACGGCTTCTCGCACGGTCCGCGGCCAAGCTCTTCCCCGACGAACCCGGGCCGTCGCGGCTGGACTTCGTCGGCCTGACCTGCGTTATCCGCATGGGGCGGGTGGACGCGGGCTTCGGCCAGGCCGAGGTCACGGCGGTGGACGGCTCCAGCGCGCTCGTTGCGAAGCCGCCGCGGAGGGGGCGGCGGCTCCGCAACCACTCACCATCTTGATCACGAGGGAGCTGTACCACATGACCACGGCGACGGACGCGACGACGGCCAGGGCCACCGCCACGGACCCGACGATGGACGCCCGTACGTACGAGGTGCTGTCGTACGAGGTGCTGCGCGACCGGCTGGCGGCGCAGGCCGCCGAGCTGGCCCGGCGCGCCGAGGCCCTCAACGCCGCGCGGATCGCCGCGTTCGGCTCCAGCTCGCTCAGCCTCGCCGGCTCCGGGCACCTGCGCACCGAGGACCGCCGGCTGCCCCGCGACCTCGTCGCCGTCGGTGACCTGCTGCTCTTCGGCTCCGACAGCTCCGGCGCGGCCGGACTCGAGCGGGCCGTCGGCGACCCCACCGCCCGGCGGGACCGGCTCGTCCACCCGTACGCCCCGGCCGAGGCGGACCGGATCCTCTCGGTGCTGCGCCACCTGCTCACGGCCCGCGAGACGGTCCTCGCCGTGAACGGGGCCTACATCACTTCCGCGGCCCGGAGCGAGGCGAGCCGGACGGAGCCGCCGTTCCGGCTCCAGGGCTCGTACCGCGACATGAACAAGATCGCCGCCCGCCTCTCGCCGGCCATGAACGAGGCCGAGCTATGACCGCCGTGATCGACGACCACTACACGGCAGAGGCGCAGACCCTCACCACCGGAGCCGAGGCCGACCTCCTCAAGCTCGGCGCGCTGCGCGGCACACTCACCCCGGAGCAGGCGGCCCGCTGGGCGGTGATCTCGCGTTCGCTCAGCGGATGCTCAAATCCGTATAACGATCCCATCACCGGCCCTTGAATTACGGGGGCGGACCTCAACCGGCGTGACGTGGGTCACTAAAGATCGCATAAAGACCGTGCTATGAATGCGCAACTCCGCTTTCGGCCCACCCCTTGCCGGACCGCGGAGTGCCGGCACGCACCGGCTTTGCACGACCAAGGAGATCCCGTTCCGAGTCCGCGGAACGAGACGCCCGGGGTCGCCGACCGGACAACGGCGTTCGCTCCACAGCGCTCGCTCACAGCCCGCCCGCACTCATACCGGCGCACCGCACTGCTCCGGTTCTGCGCCATCGAGGTAAAAGCCTGATGTCACTCGACTCCATCACCAGCTCCATCGACGAGGCCGTCAGCGGTTTCTTCGAGCCCATCGCGAAATGGCTCGGGGACGTCGTCTTCTACTCGGTCCCCGTCGCGGGGACCCAGCTTCCGCTGATCGTCGCCTGGCTGGTCGTCGCCGGTCTGGTCTTCTCCGGCTGGTTCGGCCTGGTCCAGATACGCAAGTTCCGTCTGGCTGTGAAGGTGGTCCAGGGCAAGTACGACGAGAAGGGGTCGGCCGGTGAGGTCAACCACTTCCAGGCGCTGACCGCCGCCGTGTCCGGCACCGTGGGCCTCGGCAACATCGCCGGTGTCGCCGTGGCCGTGTCCATCGGTGGTCCGGGCGCGACGTTCTGGATGATCCTCTGCGGTCTGCTGGGCATGGCCACGAAGTTCGTCGAGGTCACCCTCGGTGTGAAGTACCGCGAGGTGCACGCCGACGGCACCGTCTCCGGCGGCCCGATGCACTACCTGCCCAAGGGTCTTGCCGAGCGCTTCGGCGCCAAGGGCCTGAAGCTCGGCAAGGTCCTCGGAATCCTCGCCTCCGCGATGATCCTGTTCTTCGGCCTCTTCGGCGGCAACCTCTTCCAGGTCAACCAGTCCTACGCCCAGCTGGTCTCCGTGACCGGCGGCGAGGACGGTGTGATCGGCTCCTCCGCCGGCGCCCTGTTCTTCGGCATCCTGGTCGCCGCGCTCGTCGGCATCGTGCTCCTCGGCGGCATCCGCTCCATCGCCTCCGTCACCAGCAAGCTGGTGCCCGCCATGGCCGGCATCTACATCGCCGCCTGCCTGGTCGTCATCCTGGTCAACGTCTCGGCCCTTCCCTCCGCGATCTCCACGATCTTCGAGGGCGCGTTCAACCCGCAGGGTGTCGCCGGTGGTGTCCTCGGTGCGCTGATCGTCGGTTTCAAGCGGGCCGCGTTCTCCAACGAGGCCGGTCTCGGCTCCGCCCCGATCGCGCACTCCGCGGTCAAGACCAAGCACCCCGCCAGTGAGGGCCTCGTCGCGCTGCTGGAGCCGTTCATCGACACCGTCGTGATCTGCACCATGACCGCCCTGACGATCGTCATCGCCAACCCCGCCAGCTGGGCCGCGGCCCGCAAGGGCGAAGGCCCCGGCGGCGTGACCATCACCTCGGACGCCTTCGCCACGGTGCTGCCCTGGTTCCCGTACATCCTCACCATCGCGGTGCTGCTGTTCGCCATCTCCACCGTGCTGACGTGGGGCTACTACGGCCTCAAGGCCTGGACGCACCTCTTCGGCCGCAGCAAGGCCAGCGAGACGACCTACAAGGTGCTCTACACCCTGTTCGCCGTCGCCGGTTCGCTCCTGACCCTGCAGACGCTGATCGACATGGCCGACGCGGTGCTGTTCATGCTCGCCGTCATCAACATCATCGGCCTGTACCTGCTGGCCCCCGTGGTCAAGCGGGAGCTGAACAACTTCCTCGCGTACGTCAAGGCACGTGACGCGGGCGAGACCGTCGAGGAAGACGAGGAGCCGGTGAAGGCCTCCGTCTGACCGCACGACAGCACTGAGAAAGGGCCCGTCCACCACCGGATCACACGGTGTGGACGGGCCCTTTCTCGCGACCGGCGTCCGTACGGACGGACCATGCCGGAGCCCGGCAAGGTCCGCGCCGCCGGACTGCCGTCAGAGATCCGTGCTCACGCCTGCCGCTGATCGTCTCCGCGATCCTGCCGCCGCGCCTGCCGGAACCCGAGCCGAAGCTACCGCCGCCGCTGCCGCCGGCGACCGGCGTCATCCCGTACGGCCTGTGCCGCCTCTCGCACGCCGCCCCCTGCCTGGCCGCGTTCCCGGCGGGTGCGATCCGCCCCCGAGCCGTCCGCCGTTCCCACCCCCCGCAGTGCAGACGACCAGGAGAAGCCCATGCCCGCACGTGATCTGGCCGAGCCCTACCCGCACGTGACCAGCCACGACCAAGCCGTGGACGCGGTACGCCTGATGGCCGGGCAGAACCTGCCCGCGCTGCTCGTCCTGGACGTCGACGGCATCCCGTACGCGGTCGTCCCCGGCTCCCAAGTGGTGCGCCAGCTGGTGCCCGCGTACGTGATCGAGGACCCGCTGCTGGCCGCCGTCGTCGACGAGCGGCACGCGGAGGCCCTCATCGAGGAGCTGGCCGGCAAGACGGTCGCCGAGTGACTGCCCGCCCGTACGTTCAAGCCGCAGTACGTCGGCCCGGGCGCCGGGACGCTGCAGATCGCCGCCGTGATGGCCCGTAGCCACGTGCCGCTGGTCGCGGTCGTCGACCGCGACGGCGAGCGGAGCCGCCTCCTCGGAGTGGTCTCGGCCGCCCGGCTGATGAAGCATCTCCTGGAGAAGGGCGGACAGGCGTGAACGGCTGGCAGAGCTGGGCCGCGATCGCCGTCTTCGCCGGTGCGTACGTCCTGGTCATCAGCGAGTGGATCCACCGCGTCGCCGCGGCCCTGGGCGGCGCGGCGCTGATGCTCGCCATCGGCGCCACCGACGACGTCGCGGCCTTCCACTCGGACAAGACCGGCATCGACTGGAACGTCATCTTCCTGCTGCTCGGCATGATGATGATCGTCGGCTGCTGAAACGGACGGGCCTCTTCGAGTACCTGGCCATCTGGTCGGTGAAGAGAGCCAAGGCCCGCCCCTTCCGGGTGATGGCCATGCTGGTCGTCATCACCGGCGTGGCATCGGCGCTCCTCGACAACGTGACGACCGTGCTGCTGGTCGCACCCGTCACCCTGCTGGTGTGCGACCGGCTGAAGCTGCCGGCCACGCCGTTCTGCTCGCCGAGGTGTTCGCCTCGAACATCGGCGGCACCGCCACCCTCGTCGGCGACCCGCCCAACATCATCATCGCCAGCCGCGCCGGGCTCACCTTCAACGACTTCCTCGTCCACCTCGCCCCGCTGAGCGCGGTCCTGATAGTCGTACTGGTGCTGCTGTGCCGGGTGATGTTCGCCAAGCACTTCGTCTACGACGAGAAGCGCGCGGCCGAGGTCATGGAGCTACGCGAACGCGAGGCCATCACGGACCCCCGGCTGCTCGCCCAGGGCCTCGGCGTCCTCGTCCTCGTCGTCGCCGGCTTCGTCCTGCACCCCGTCCTGCACTACGAGCCCAGCGTCGTCGCCCTCCTCGGCGCGGGCCTGCTCATCGCCGTCTCGAAGGTGGAGACCGGCGAGGTGCTCGGCGAGGTCGAGTGGCCCACGCTCGCCTTCTTCGCCGGCCTGTTCGTCATGGTCGGCGCGCTGATCGAGATGGGCGTCATCGGAGACCTCGCGGGCTCTCTCGCGGACGCCATCGGCGGCGCCGAACTGGGCGGCTCCATGGTGATGCTGGGCGGTTCGGCCGTGCTCTCCGGGATCGTCGACAACATCCCGTACGTCGCCACCATGGCGCCGATCACCGCCGAGCTGGTCACCGGCATGGGCGGCGCCCCGGACCACGTCATGTGGTGGGCCCTCGCGCTGGGCGCGGACCTCGGCGGCAACGCCACCGCGATCGGCGCCTCGGCCAACGTCGTCGTCCTCGGCATCGCGGAACGCAGCCGCCGGCCCATCTCGTTCTGGACGTTCACCAAGTACGGGCTCGTCGTCACCGCCGTCACGATCGTCTTCGCCGCCGCCTACCTGTGGTTGCGCTACTTCGCCCTGGCGTGACGGGTCGGCTCGGCCTCGGAGTCCGGCCAGCCCAGCAGCCGGGCACCGATCACCGCGGTCTGCAGCGTGTACCGGTTCAGCGGGTCGGCCGGGTCGGCGCCGGTCAGGCTGTGGATGCGCTCAAGCCGGTACGTCAGCGCCCGCACGCTCAGCGACAGTCGGCGGGCCGCCTCGGTCGCCACGCAGCCGCTGTCGAAGTAGGCGGTGAGCGTGTCGATGAAGGTCTGGGCGCCGCCGCGCCCCTTGCGCAGCGGACCGAGGACGCTCTCCACCAGGTCGGCCATGGCCTGCCGGTCTCGGGTCAGGACCGGGTAGACGAGAAGGTCGGCGGCGTGCAGTACGGGCCCGTCCAGCCCCATCCGGTCGGCGAGTTCCAGGGCGTTGATGGCCTCCTCGTACGAGTGGACGACCCCGCCCGCGCCCGGGTGGGAGCGCCCTATCGCGACCCTGCCGCCGTCCGTGGCCGCGTACGCCTGCTTGGCGAACCAGGCCAGGACGTCCGGCTGGTCCCCGGGGGCGACGCAGATCAGCCGGCCGTCCTTCGTGGTCAGCAGGATCTGCCGGTTGCCGAAGCGGGCCAGGACCGCCGCCTCGATGCCACGGGCCACCGGGTATCCGTCGCCGTACGGCTCGGGCCCGGTGGCGACGGCCACCGCGTGGGCCTGCGACAGGCGCAGGCCGAAGCGTTCGGCCCGCTCGGCCAGCCGTCCCAGGTCGCTGCGCCCGTAGAGCAGGTCGTCGATGAACTCCCGGCGTGCGCCCTCCTCCCGGCGGACCGCGTGGTGCTGCGAGCGCTCGTATCCCTCGGCGAAGGCGTCCACCGCCTGCTCGACCGCCGCCAGCAGTGAACCGGTGGACCCGGCCGGGACCGTCGCCTGCACCTCCCGCGCCTTGGCCAGGTGCTGCCGGATGAGCCCGCGCAGCGCCATCCCCGACTCCGCGGCCCGCTGGCCCTGCGCCCGACTGGAGTCGAGCTCGTCACGCGTGAGCCGGCGCCCTGTGGCACAGGCACTCCGCAACACCTCGGCGTACCCCGCCACATGCTCGTCCGGCCCTGTCTGTTCGGCCACGGCTTTCCCCCCGTCATGACGTCTTCCTGACGTGGGACCAGGGTGTCACGTGCGGCGAAGGTCCCGGTCAAGGAGTCAGGGGGTGCGGGGACGCGGGACAGCGGTGAGTCACCCCGAGCGGCAACGTCGCGGCCGTACGGCTGAAGCTCGACGGCGAGGGGGACGCGTTCCTGGTCGTCGCGGTCGGTGGCGGTGCGCGGGGCGGCGGACGTGTCGCCGCCCCGGCCAAGGCCCTCGCTGGTCAGGTGCGGTAGGGCCCGTTACGTCAGAAGCGCAGCGAGGCGGCCACGGGCAGGTGGTCGCTCGCGGTGGCCGGGAGGGTCCAGGCCGACACGGGGGTGAGGCCCCGCACCAGGATCTGGTCGATCCGGGCGACCGGGAAGCTCGCGGGCCAGCTGAAGCCGAGCCCGGCGCCCGCCGCCTCCTGCGCCGAGCGGAACCGGTCCGTCAGCGGCGCCAGCGCGCCGTCCTCGGTGGCGGCGTTGAAATCGCCGACCAGCAGGGTGCGGGCGGCGGAGGTGTCGGCGCGCAGGGCGGCGTCGAGGTTCCGGGCGCCCTCGTTGCGGCGCTCCGTGGCGAAACCGCCGGCCCGGATCCGTACCGAGGGCAGGTGCGCGACGTAGACGGTGACGGGGCCCTTCGGGGTCTCGGCGGTGGCGCGCAGGGCTGATCTCCAGGCCGTGACCGGGATGGCGCCGGTGTCGCGCAGGGGGAAGGTGCTCCAGAGGCCGACCGTGCCCTCCACGACGTGGTACGGGTGGCTCGCGGCCAGCGCCTGCTCGTACTGGCGCGTCGCGGGCTGGGTCAGTTCCTCCAGGGCGATCAGCTGCGCCCCGGATGCGGCGACGGCGCGGGCGGCCCCGGCCGGGTCGGGGTTGGCGTCGTCCACGTTGTGGGTGACGACGGTGAAATCGGCCGGGCCGTCCGTGGCACGGTCGGTGGCCAGGGGGACGCCGTAGAGGCAGGTCCAGGTCAGCGCGGGCAGCAGTACGGCGAGCAGCGCGAGCCGGGAGCGGCGCAGCAGGGCGGCGGCCGCGAGCGGCAGGACGGCCAGGCCTGTCCAGGGCAGGAAGGTCTGGACGAGGCTGCCGAGGTTCCCGGTCCCGGTCGTGTTGGGGATCCAGGGGTGCAGCGGCATCGGCAGGGCGGCGAGGACGGCGAGCGCGCCGACGATCCGGCCGCGTGCCCGGGCGGCGGGGGCGGTGTCGGCGGTCCGGGGTGTCATCGTCAGGCTCATGACCTTGAGGACGCGTCCCGGCCGCGCGGGGTTCTACGCCGACGGGGCGGAGTCGGGGTCGGCGTCGGGGTCGGGGTCGGGGTCGGGGTCGGTTCAGGCGCGTCGGGAGCCGAGCGCCGCGATGGCGTCGACCATGTGGTCCCAGAAGAGCCCGGCGTCGAGGGTCACGGCGACCTGCGCGTTCACCGGACGGTCCAGGTACTGGTGGAGGTCCACGACGGTGGCGCCCCGGGTGTACCGGCCGTGCAGTTCCACCGTGACGTTCGCGTCCACGCAGCCCACGATCGCCGGGTCGATGACCCGAGCCACCGCGACGGGGTCGTGCAGTGGGGGGTGGGGCATGTTCCACAGGCGGCTGTACGTCGAGGCGACGTAGGCCAGCAGTTCGGCGCAGACGTCACCCAGTTCGGTGCCGAGACCCTGGAAGCGGGCCAGGATCTCGGGGGTGGCGAGGGCTTGGTGGGTGACGTTGAGCCCGCACATGGTCACAGGTACTCCGCTGCCGAAGACGATGTCCGCCGCCTCGGGGTCGGAGTGGATGTTGAACTCGGCCGCCGGGGTGCGGTTGCCCCGCTCGGTGGAGCCACCCATCAGCACGATTTCGCGGATGCGGGCGGCGCTGTCGGGGTAGCGGGTCAGCAGCAGGGCGATGTTGGTCAGCGGAGCGGTGGGCACCAGCGTGACCGGCTCCGGGTGTTCCATGAGGATCCGGTGGATGAGTTCCACCGCGTGCTCGGGGACCACGTCGACCGTGGGCTGCGGGAACAGCGGTCCGTCCAGCCCGGATTCGCCGTGTACGTCGGCCGCGACGGCCAGCGGCTGGAGCAGCGGGCGGTCGCACCCCGCGGCGATCGGTACGTCGGTGATCCCGGCGAGCGTGCACACCCGCCGGGCGTTCAGCGTGGTCTTCTCCAGCGTCTGGTTGCCCGCGACCGTGGTGACGGCCAGCAGCTCGACGGCGGGGTCGGCGGCCGCCAGCATGATCGCCAGTGCGTCGTCGTGCCCGGGGTCGCAGTCGATGATGATCGGGACAGGCACGGGCCATCCTTACGCGTCGGGGCTGCTGACCTGCCCAGTCTGCCGCCCGCGGGCCGTGTGAGCCGCCTGTTCCGAGCCAAAACACGGCATTCGATGGCAGATCCATACACCGTGGGCCGTTCGGCGCCCGCCGACCGCGGACGGACGGACGGACGGCTCCCGCTGCCGACAGCCGTCCGTCCGTTCGTTCGTTCCCTCGTTCGGTTACCGCTCTGCGGGCGGTCCGGCGTCAGGGCGCCATCTCGTACGCCCCGGCCAGTGCCTCCACGCGCTCCCAGACGCGTGCCGAGCGGTCGGCGTCGACGACGGGGCGCCGGACCGCGCCGAGCGCCCAGCTCTGCTGGTCGGCGGTGGCGGAGTCCTTGCCGTGGAGCTCGACCGCGTGCGAGGAGAAGTCGCGCACGAGGACGGCGAACAGTTCGTCGAGCACGTCTTCGTCGAGGCCGGACAGGCGTGCCTGCTCCAGGATCAGCTGGCCGTGCACGACCAGCGCGAACAACTGGCCCACGGCCAGGAGGAGATCGAGATCGCGGCTCTGCTCCTCGCCGGGCGCGGCCGTCCTGACGAACTCGCACAGGGCGTCGGCCTGCTCGCGGAAGCGGCCGACGTTGGGCACGGCGGCATACGCGTCATAGGCGGTGCGCCAGTCGTGGAAGCGTACGGAGCCCAGTCCTCGGGCCGGCCCCTGGCGGAACAGGAACCCGTCGTCGGCCGCGTCGAGGCGGGTCGGCACGGGTGCGTACTCGGCCGGTTCCAGCAGGTGGTTGCGCATGAACTTGAGGATCAGCGCGAGGTTGACGTGGACCGTCCCCTCCAGCTTCGGCAGCCCGCGGATCTCGACGGCCGCCTGGGCGAAGTAGGTGTCCTTCTCGAAGCCCTTGGCCGCGATGACGTCCCACATCAGGTCGATGACCTTCTCGCCCTCCGTGGTCACCTTCATCTTGGTCATCGGGTTGAACAGCAGGTAGCGGCGGTCGTCGGGGCCGGCCGAGCGGAAGTAGTCGACTGCGCGGTCGCTGAACAGCTTCATCCCGACGAGGCGGACGTAGGCGTCGGTCAACTCGCGGCGCACGTGCGGGAAGGCGGTGACGGGGCGCCCGTAGAGGATGCGGCCCTGCGCGTGGGTGACGGCCTCGTACATCGCGTGCTCGCAGATGCCGATCGACGCGGTGCAGAGGTTGAACTTGCCGACGTTGACGGTGTTGAGGGCGGCGTCGAAGGCGGCGCGGCCGGTGTGCAGGACGTCGTCGGCGCCGACCGGGTAGTCGACGAGGCGGAACTCGCTGACGTACTTGGAGGAGTCGACGACGTTCCGCACGAGCCGGTACGCCGGGTGGCGGCTGTCGGCGGCGAAGAAGACGTAGCCGTCGGGGCCCTCGACGTCGGTGCGCCGGCCGAAGACGGAGACGAGACCGGCGGCGTTGCCGTTGCCGATGTAGTACTTGGAGCCGCTGGCCCGGAAGCCGCCGGCACCGTCAGCGTCGGTGTACGGCTCCAGCAGCATGTCGGTGGAGTAGATGTCGGCGCCGTGGGACTTCTCGGACAGGCCGAAGGCGAACACCTCGCCCTCGGAGAGGAGCTGCGCCGCGCGGTCCCGGGCGGCGGCGTTGTCGCTCTGCCAGACCGGGCCGAGACCGAGGATCGTGACCTGCCAGGCGTACCAGTAGTCCAGGCCGTAGAAGCCGAAGATCTCGTTGAGGGCGGCGATCCGCGCGGTGTCCCAGCGCTTGTCGGGCTCCTCCTGGCCGGCGGCGGAGGCCGGGGTCAGGAAGGTCGCGAAGAGCCCCTCCTTCGCGGAGAAGGCGAGGAAGTCCGCCAGCCAGGCGCGGGTGCGGTAGTCCTCGATCAGCCTGCGCTTGCCGCGGGCCTCGAACCAGTCGACGGTGGCGCGCAGCAGCCTGCGGGTCTCGGGGTCGAAGTGCGCGGGGTCGTAGGTGCGCGGGTTGAACAGCAGCGGGTCGGTCATGGAGGTACGCCTTTCGGATCGGGGGGCTCGGTCGAGGGGTCGGTCAAAGGGGGCGGTCAAGGGGTCGGGGGCTGAGGGCCTCGGCGCCGTGATCGGCACGGGCGGTGGCCCCGTACGCGCCGGGTTCAGCGCTCGGCGAGCCGGCGGAGCGTGGCCAGTACGTCCTGGAGCCAGGCGAGCGTCATCCGCTCGTAGGCGATGCCGCCGCGGAGCACGACGTGCTGGAGCTCGTGTCCGGCGTCGGGCGCTGCCGGAGCGTCCGGGCCGGTGAAGTCACGTACCTCCCCCGCGAGATAGTGCGCGAGCCGGTCGGAGTGCGTCCGGTGGTGGCGCTCGACCTCGCGGATCAGCGCGGCCGGGTCGTCGTCGAAGGCCGCGCCGCGGATCTTCACGGCGAGTTCGTGCCGCATGCTCTCGGGCTGGATCGGTTCGCGGAGCCAGGCGCGGAGGGCGGCCCGGCCGCACGGCGGGACGGAGTACTCCTTCTTGTCCGGCCGCGCCTGTTGCGGCACTTCACGGACCTCGAGCCGGCCGTCGTCCTCCATGCGCTTGAGCACGCGGTAGATCTGCTGGTGGCTGGCGGTCCAGAAGTGACCGATGGACCGGTCGAACCGACGGGCCAGCTCATAGCCGGAGCCCGGCTGCTCCAGCAGAGAGACGAGGATCGCGTGCTCAAGTGCCATGCCCCGATCCTTCTATGCAACTCGTTGCATAGACAAGCGCCACCGCCCCGGTGAGACACGGCTCACCCGCCACGGCCCGTGGAGAGCCTCTGGAGGACCTCTTGCGCAAGCGCCGCCGAGCCGTTTTGGTGACCCGGTCACCTGAAGGACGAACGGAAGGCAGCGACAGATGGCGGACATCACCCGGACCGGCACCGCTGAGAGCGAGAACCGCGGGCCCCGTAAGTCGAGTTGGAGATCCATCGGCCCGGGAATCGTCGTGGCCGCGACCGGCGTCGGCGCCGGCGACCTCGTCGCCACCCTCATCGCGGGCAGCAAATTCGGCTACACCCTGCTGTGGGCGGCGGTGATCGGCTGCCTGGTCAAGATCTCGCTCGCCGAGGCCGCCGGCCGCTGGCACCTCTCCACCGGCCGTACCCTCTTCGACGGCTGGCGCAGCCTGGGCCCCTGGACCACCGTCTACTTCGCGGGGTACGTCGTTGTCTGGGGCTTCGTCTACGGCGCCGCCGCGATGTCCTCCAGCGCGCTCCCGCTGGCCGCCCTCTTCCCGGGCACGATGGACCTGAAGGCGTGGGCCGTGCTGTGCGGCCTGGTGGGCCTGGTCTTCGTCTGGTTCAACCGGTACGCCGTCTTCGAGAAGCTCATGACGGTCCTGGTCGGTGTGATGTTCCTGGTCACCGTCTATCTCGCGATCCGGGTCACCCCCCGTCTCGGCTCCGCCGTCGCCGGCCTGGCACCCGTCCTGCCCGACGGTTCGCTGTTCTACACGCTCAGCCTGATCGGCGGCGTGGGCGGCACCATCACGCTCGCGGCCTACGGCTACTGGGTCAACGCCAAGGGCTGGAAGGACACCGGCTGGATGAAGGTGATGCGGCTCGACAACCGCGTCGCCTACCTCACCACCGGGATCTTCGTCGTGGCCATGCTCTTCGTCGGGGCCGAGCTGCTGCACTCGTCCGGCGTGGCGCTGACGAAGGGGGACAAGGGGCTGCTGGATCTGAGCACCGTCCTGGAGGACCGCTACGGGAAGGCGACCGCCAAGCTCTTCCTGATCGGCTTCTTCGCCACGTCCTTCACGTCACTGATCGGCGTCTGGCACGGGGTGAGCCTGATGTTCGCCGACTTCGCCACGAAGTTCCGGCCGTCCCTCGCCAGGGCCGGGACGAGCCCGGACAAGTCCGTACCGTTCCGGGCCTACCTGCTCTGGCTCACCTTCCCGCCCATCAGTCTGCTCTTCCTGGACCAGCCTTTCGGACTCATCGTCGTGTACGGGGTGATCGGTGCCCTCTTCATGCCGTTCCTGGCCCTGACGCTGCTGTGGCTGCTCAACTCCTCGCGTACACCGGCGGAGTGGCGCAACGGGCTGACGAGCAACGTGATGCTGGGAGCCGCCGGGCTGCTGTTCGTGGTGCTGTGCGTCCAGCAACTGCGGGAGCTCCTCCGGTAGCGGAGCGGGAGTGTCGTGGCCCGCCGCGCGCGTCCGCCGCGCGACGGCGCGCTGATGAAATCTACGCCTCCCACCCATGCGACTCGGGGGTCCTTTCCGGGCATTGAACCTGGAGGACGGGGACCGCGAGGGTGGGAGGACCGGATGGGGTCGATACGCGTGCGCGCGTGGCGGCGGGCGGCAGTGGTGTTCGGCGGGGCGATGGCGATGGCGGTGCCGATGGTCGTCGCGGGGGGCGGCACGGCGCAGGCCGCCTCCTGCAATCTGACGACGGGGCCGTACCAGCGGCAGGTGGAGCAGTTCCTGGGGCGGCCGGTGGACGGTAGGCAGTCGTCGGCCGACTGCACGGCGATCAAGGCCTTCCAGGCCACCCACGGGATCACCCCGACGCTCGGGTACGCCGGCCCGCTGACCTGGCAGACGATGAGCACCATGCTGGCCCAGCGCGCGGCCGGCACCACCCCCAACCAGGCCGGAAACTGTCCGACCAACCGGGGGCGGATCGCCTGCGTCGACCTGACGCGGCAGCTCACCTGGATCCAGGACGGCGCCGCCCTGAAGTACGGCCCGGTCCCGGTGCGCACCGGCAAGGACGGCACCGAGACGCGCACGGGCCTGAAGAAGATCTACTACCGCAGCATCAACCACTGGTCGACGATCTACAACGTCGCGATGCCGTACTCGCAGTTCTTCGACGGCGGCATCGCCTTCCACTCCACGACCAAGAGCATGTGGAACCCGCCCGGTTCCGGAGGCTGTGTGAACATGCGGCTCGCCGACGCCAAGGCGTACTGGACGATGCTGGGCAACGGCGAGGACGTCTACGTATACGGCCGCAAGCCGGGTACGTAGCCGCTGCGGCAGCGCCGAGACGCGGTCGCCCGCGAGCGGGATCCC
>NZ_JBSFTP010000083.1:0-32363 GCF_053591315.1 Streptomyces sp. NPDC003042 | reverse complement strand
AGGTGACTGTTGTTCAGAAGTGTGATATTCCGATCTTCCTCCGCCTTGCGATCGCACGCACCAGGCCCCACCGGCCCCGCCCTTCGGGCGGCCGGAGCTACTTTGACGACACTCCCTAGGCCGGCCAGGCCAGCAGCGCCCGCTCCGCGACCGCCTCCAGCTCCTCCCGGGTCGCCCCGTCGCGCGACTGCTGGGACATCCCCTGAAGCACGGCACCGGCATAACGGGCCAGCGCCCGCGCGTCCGTGTCGGCGGGCAGCACGCCGGCGGCGACGTCCGCCCTGATCCGGCTCTCGAACATCGCCAGGTTGGCGTTGCGGCGTTCGCGCAGGGCCTCGGCCACCTCGGTCGAGGTGGTGTTGGTCGCCGCGCTGATCACCATGCAGCCCGGCGGATGGGCCGGGTCGGTGTAGACCTCGGCCGCCTCGCGCAGGATCCGGCCGACGGCCGCCCGGGCGGTGGGCTCCTCGGCGAGCGCCACGCTCGCGAAGTCCCCGTACCGGCCGCCGTACACCACCACGACCTCGTCGAAGAGCTTGCGCTTGTCCCCGAAGGCCGCGTAGAGGCTGGGGGCACCGATGCCCAGAGCCGCGGTCAGGTCGGCGATGGACGTCGCCTCGTAGCCGCGCTCCCAGAACGCCAGCATGGCCTTGTCCAGGGCGGCGTCACGGTCGAAGGAACGGGGCCTGCCGCGCTGTCCGGTCACCATGCACGCATTCTATAGCGGTCGCTAGGAAACCTGGTACGGTCCCTTCTGTAGCGACCGCTAGTAAATTCTGAAGGGGGGCGCGTCATGGGCGTGCTCAAGGGGAAGACGGCACTGATCACGGGCGGCAGCCGGGGCATCGGACGGGCCGTCGCCGAGCGGCTGGCGCGGGACGGAGCGCTCGTCGCGGTGCATTACGGGCGCGGCGAGGCGGCCGCCAAGGAGACCGTCGCCGCGATCGAGGCCGCCGGGGGCCGGGCCTTCGCCGTCGGCGCGGAGCTGGGGGTTCCGGGGGACGCGCAGGCGCTCTGGGCGGCGTACGAGGCGCATCCCGCGCACACGGACGGCGTCGACATCCTGGTGAACAACGCCGGAGCGGCGGCCTTCGCCGGCATCGAGGGGACGGACGAGGAGACCTACCGGCGGATCCACGCGCTGAACGCCCAGGCGCCGTTCTTCGTGATCAAGTACGGGCTGGACCGGCTGCGGGACGGCGGCCGGATCGTGAACGTGACCGGCACGCCCCACATCGCGCTGCCCGACATCCTGGCCACGATCATGGCCAAGGGCGCGGTGAACGCGCTGACCGTGTCGCTGGCCGCCGCGCTCGCGCCGCGCGGGATCACGGTCAACTCGGTCGGCCCCGGCATCACCGAGACCGAGCTGAACGCGGCCTGGCTGGCCGACCCGGCCGCGCGGGCGCACGCGGCCTCGCGGTCCGTCTTCGGCCGGGTGGGCACGGCGTCGGAGGTCGCGGACGTGGTGGCCTTCCTGGCCTCGGCGGACTCCCGTTGGGTGACGGGCCAGCACCTGGATGCCACGGGCGGCCTCCAGCTGGCGCTGCTGTAGGCCGCGTCGACGCCCCCCGGGCCCTGGCGTAGAGCGCGGCGTGGTCGGAGCTGCCCCGCCCGGCCAGCGGCACGAACCGCGGCCGACGTGCGGCGACGGCCCGGGCCGTCTTCGCGACGGGGTCGGCGCCGTCGTCGAGGAGGCGCCGCCAGACCTCGGGCTGGTGGCCGATCTCTGCGGCCATCATGCTGCCGGGCCGTTCCATGCCGGGCATGCGTTACCTCCGCGGACGAGGGCTGCGACGCGCCTCCCAGTGTCCCCCCGGCCGGGCCCCGGCGCCGCTCGGGCCCGGGAGGCCGGACGGGGCTGCCCGGATCACCATGGAGGGGACGAGAACCCCGCCGAACGGCACCGGGCTCTGCTAGATTGGTCTATACCACAGATGCCCACACTTCTCTCAGATCGGCAGGCCCCGCGTGGAAGTTGTCATCGTCCCGGACGCCAAGGCAGGCGGCGAGCTCATCGCGGAGGCCATGGCCGCCCTGGTCCGCCGCAAGCCCGACGCCCTACTCGGCGTGGCGACCGGCTCTACCCCGCTGCCCGTCTACGAGGCCCTCGCCGCCAAGGTCAAGGCCGGCCAGGTCGACGCCTCCAAGGCCCGGATCTGCCAGCTCGACGAGTACGTCGGCCTGCCGGCCGGACATCCCGAGTCCTACCGCGCCGTCGTGCTCCGCGAGGTCGTCGAGCCGCTCGGCCTGTCCGAGGCCTCCTTCATGGGCCCGGACGGCTCGGCCGATGACATCGTCGCCGCGTGCGACGCGTACGACCGCGCCCTGGCCGAGGCCGGCGGCGTGGACCTCCAGCTGCTGGGCATCGGCACGGACGGCCACATCGGCTTCAACGAGCCCTGCTCCTCCCTCTCCTCCCGCACCCGGATCAAGACGCTGACGGAGCGGACCCGCGTGGACAACGCGCGCTTCTTCGACAACGACCTGGACCAGGTGCCGCACCACGTCATCACCCAGGGCATCGGCACCATCCTCGACGCCCGCCACCTGATACTGCTCGCCACCGGCGAGGGCAAGGCCGAGGCCGTCGCGCAGACCGTCGAGGGCCCGCTCTCCGCGCTGGTCCCGGCCTCCGCGCTGCAACTGCACCGGCACGCGACCGTCGTCGTGGACGAGGCCGCCGCCTCGAAGCTGAAGCTGGCGGACTACTTCCGGCACACGTACGCCAACAAGCCGTCCTGGCAGGGTCTGTAGCGGTACCCGTAGGACCACGAAGGGGCCGGACTCCGTCAGCGGAGTCCGGCCCCTTCGTCTGCGCGGGGTCCGGTGCGGAGCCCCGGCAGCGGCGCCGCGGGCGCGCTACACGCCCGCGATGACCTCGGCCGCGGCGCGGCCGCAGACCCGGGCCGCGCCGTGCGTCGCGATGTGGAGGGCTCCGCGGGGCTCCGCCCGGGGGAGGCCCATCTCGACCACCACCGTGTCCGGCCGGGCCGCGACCAGCGCGTCCAGGACCTCGGTCATCCACGGGTGCCGGTGCGCGTCGCGGACCACCGCGACGACCGTACGGTCCCCCGCCGCCGCCAGTACGTCCCCGGCGGCGGCACCCCGCGGGTACACGCCCGACCGGGTCCCCGGAACCAGCTCGGCCAGCTCCGCGGCCACCCCCCACGGGGTCTCGTCACCCACGGCGATGTTCGCGACGGGCGCGAGCGTGGCGACGTACGGGGCGCGGACGGGAGCCGACGAGCCCGACACGACCACCGCGCGGCGGGCGGCCGTCAGGCCGATGCCGGACGCGCGGCTCCCCTCCGGTCGCGCCTCCCGCCCGGCCTCGCGGGTCCACCGGGCCAGTGCCCGTACCCGCGCGGCGGCGTCGGCGAGCCGCTCCTCGGGCAGGGAGCCGTCACGTACGGCCGCGACCAGCGCGTCGCGCAGCCGCAGCACGGTGGCCTCGTCGGCGAGTCCGCCGCCGACACAGATCGCGTCGGCGCCGGCCGCGATGGCCAGCACCGAACCGCGCTCGATGCCGTACGTCCCGGCGATGGCGTTCATCTCCATGCCGTCGGTGACGATGAGGCCCTCGTAGCCGAGCTCCTTGCGCAGCAGGCCGGTCAGGATCTGCGGGCTGAGCGTGGCCGGGCGGGTCGGGTCGAGGGCGGGCACCAGGATGTGCGCGCTCATCACGGCCTTGGTGCCGGCTTCGATGGCCGCCTTGAACGGGATCAGCTCGCGTGCCTGGAGGGTGTCGAGGTCCGCGTCGATGCGGGGCAGCGCGTGGTGCGAGTCGACGTTGGTGTCGCCGTGGCCCGGGAAGTGCTTGGTGCACGCGGCGACGCCGGCGGCCTGGAGGCCCTCGACGTAGGCGGCGGTGTGCCGGGCGGTGAGGTGGGTGTCGGCGCCGAAGGAGCGGACGCCGATGACCGGGTTGTCGGGGTTGGAGTTGACGTCCGCCGAGGGGGCCCAGTTGAGGTTGACCCCGCACTCGGCGAGCCGGCGGCCCAGCTCGCGGGCGACGTCGCGGGTCAGCGCGGTGTCGTCGACGGCGCCGAGCGCCAGGTTTCCGGGGAAGGACGAGCCGCCGCGGACTTCGAGGCGGGTGACGTCGCCGCCCTCCTCGTCGATGGCGACCAGTACGTCGTCCCGTTCGGCGCGCAGCTGCGCGGTGAGGGCGGCGAGCTGCTCGGGCGAGGCGATGTTGCGGCCGAACAGGCCGACGGCGGTGAGGCCTTCGCCGACCTGGCGGAGCAGCCAGGCGGGGGCGGCGGTGCCCTCGAAGCCGGGCTGGAGGACCGCGAGGGCGTCGCGGGTCACGCCGTCTTTTCCATCAGGCGCGGTCGATCGGTGCGCAAGGACAGTCATGGGTGCCGTTATCCCTTCACGGCGCCGGCGGTCATGCCGCCGACGGCCTTGCGCTGCAGGAAGATGAAGATCAGCAGGACCGGGACCGCGAACAGCGAACAGGCGGCCATGGTGGCGCCGTAGTCGTTGCCGAAGGCGGTCTTGAACTGGGTCAGCCACAGCGGCAGGGTCTGCGCGGTCTTGTCCTTGTTCAGGATCAGGACCATCGCGAACTCGTTCCAGGCGGTGATGAAGCCGAAGAGCGAGGTGGACATCAGGCCGGGGGCCAGCAAGGGGAAGATCACCTTGCGGAAGGCCTGGCCGCGGGTGCAGCCGTCGATCTGGGCGGCCTCCTCCAGCGTCACCGGGACGGCGGCGATGAAACCGCGCAGGGTCCAGATGGTGAAGGGCAGCACCATCACGAAGTAGATCGCGGTGAGCAGCGGGAGGCTGTTCAGCAGCTCGGAGTCACGGGCGATCATGTACATCGCGATGACCATGACCTCCCAGGGGGCCATCTGCGCGAGCATCACGCCGAGGACGAGCCCCTTGCGGCCCTTGAACCTCATACGGGCGATGGCGAAGGCTGCGGCGAGGGCGACGAGCAGGGCCAGCAGCACGGCGCTGACGGTGACCAGGATGCTGTTCTGCACGTACGTCCAGAACATGTCGACGCCGGTGGCCTTGCCGAAGTTGCGAGTCGTCGGGGTGAAGACGAAGACCGGGTCCTTGGTGAGGATCTCGCTCGACGGCTTGAGGGCCGAGGAGAACATCCAGTAGACCGGGAAGACGAAGACGACGGCCAGGAGCAGGGCGCCGAGGTTCTTGGCGACGGTTCCGGGGCGGACCGGGCGGCGCTTGCGCAGCTGCTGGGCCGGCTGCGCGGCCGGGGCGGACGCCGCGGGCTTCGGGGCGGTGGTGGTGCTCACTGCTCCTCCTCCTGCTTCAGGATCAGGCGGAAGTAGAAGGACATGACGATCACGAGCATCAGGATCGTCAGGACGGAGATCGCGGCGGCGAGGCCGTAGTGGAACTGGCTCTGGCCCTCGACGTACGCGAAGACCGGGAGGATCTCGGAGGCGCGGTCGGGGCCGCCGAAGTTCATCGCGTAGACCTGGGTGAAGGCCTTGAAGACCCAGATCACCTCGAGGAACGTGGTGATGAGGAAGAAGGGCTTGAGGTTCGGGAAGACGACCTTCCAGAACGTCTGCCAGCCGTTGGCGCCGTCCATCCGCGCGGCCTCGTAGAGCTCGGCGCTGACGGTGGTCAGTCCGGCGTACATGTTGAGGGCGACGAAGGGGATGGAGCCCCAGACCACCAGGAGCGTGACGATCACCAGGGTGGAGAAGCCGGTCTCGAACCAGTTGTGCTGGTCGTAGCCGGAGAAGCCGAGCGTGCGCATCACCCAGTTCATGACGCCGAACTGCTCGTCGAACAGCCACAGGAAGACGTTCACGGAGGCGACGATCGGCATGGCCCAGGCCATCACCAGCGCCATCGACAGGACCAGGCGCATCCACTTGCCGAGCCGGTTGAGCAAGATGCCGATGAGGCTGCCGATCGCCATGATCAGCACGACGTTGGCCGCGGTGAAGGCGAAGCTTCGGACGACCACGGTCCAGAAGTCCGGGTCGGTCAGCGCCTGGGTGTAGTTGCCGAATCCCGCGAAGGGGTACTTCCGCTGGATGAACTCGATCTTGTTGATGTCCTGGAAGGACAGGATCACGTTCTTGATCAGCGGATACAGCAGCAGGATCGCGAGGCTGAGCACCGCGGGCCCGATCAGCACGTAGGGCAGCCACCCCGAGGGGAGCGATGCGCGTCCCCCGCGAGGGGACTTGGGGCCGGGGGCGGCCGTGCCGGCCGGCTCCTTCGGCGGCCTTCCGGCGGACTTCGGTGGTGCGTCCTGTGGAGCGCTGGTCGTCGCTCCCTGGGAGTGCACGGTCATGGCTGGCTTCCTCGCGGTTGACTGTGGAGTCAAATGCGCGACCGGGGGCGTGCCGGGCGCTCGGGCGCCTGGCACACCCCCCGGTGCGTTCACACTGCTGGGTGCTGCGGTACTGCGGGTGCTGCGGTGTTGCCGGTGCTGCGGGTGGGGTTACTTGTTGATGCGGCTCGCGATTTCCTTGTCCGCGTCCGCGCCCGCCTTGGCGGCGTCCTCACCCTTCAGGACCTTGGTCATGAACTCCTTGATGGGGTTCGGCTCGGTCTCGACGTTCGCCCAGCCCGCGGTGACCGGGGTGATCTTGCCGGCGGCGGCGGCCGTGGCCATCGCCTCGGCGAAGGAGCCGGCCGGGGCCGCGAAGTTGGCGGCCTGCTGGTTCGGGAGCAGCGCGCCCTCGGTGGCGGCGGCGTACTTCGTCATCTGGTCCTTGCCTGCGGCGAGGGCCAGCCACTCCTTGGCGAGCTCCTTGTTCTTGGAGCGCTCGGCCACGGCGAGGTTCGAGCCGCCGAGGAAGACGGAGCCGGGCTTGTCAGCGGTCTTGCCCGGGATCGGGAAGTAGCCGAAGTCGCCTTCCTTGCCCGCTTCCTTCATGGCCTTGAGCGCACCCTGGGCCTCCCAGCCGAGACCGATCCAGGAGGAGACGCCACCCTTGGGGATGATGTCGGTGGACTGCTGCGGGGTGGCCTCGTCCTTGTCCTTGGGGGCGGTGGAGAAGGACTGGAGCTTCTTGTAGAAGTCCATGGCGGAGGCCGCCTGCGGAGTGCTCAGCTGGCCCTTCCACTTGCCGCCGTCCTTGACGGCGAGGTCGCCGCCCTCGTCCCAGACGAAGCCCGCGAGGATGTACCAGCTCTGGCCGGGGAGGTAGATCGGCTGCGAGGCCGGGTCCGAGGCCTTCAGCTTCTCCAGGCCGGCCACCCACTCGTCGCGGGTCTTCGGCGGGGTGATGCCGGCCTTCTCGTACGCCTTCTTGTCGTAGACGACGACGCGGTTGGCGGCGTACCAGGGAGCGGCGTACAGCTTGCCGTCGACCTCGGCCGAGGAGAGCATGCCCTTGCCCCAGGCGCCCGCGCCCAGCTTGGACTTGTCGCCCGTGAGGTCGGCGAGGCCGCCGGTGACCGCGTATCCGACGGTCTGGGTGTTACCGAGCTCGATGACGTCCGGCGGGGTGTTCTCGGAGAGGGCCGTGGTGACCTTCTCCTGAATGCCCGTCCACTTCTGCTCCTCGACCTTGACCGTGACACCGGGGTGCTTGGCCGAGAACTCCTTGTTGACCTCGTCGAGCCAGGCCTTCGGCGCGGAGCCGTCCATCACCCAGACGGTGATCTCCTTGGCGCCACCCGCGTCGGTCTTCGCCTTGTCGTCGCCGCCGTTGCCGCATGCCGCGACTCCGACCATCATGCCCGCGACACTGACCGCCGCGATGAGCTTGCGCTTCACGCCACCCTCCTCAGGGATGCTGCCTGCAACTTCCCTCGCCCGCCGCGGTGACATAAGCACCAAGTACTGCCCGTGGGCCGGGATCTGATCCGGATTGGTTTAGACCAGTAACGGGAGCTTGGCCTAGACCTTTAGGGGTGTCAAGGGTCTAATGAGCGGGTGCTCGGTCCGTTATCGGACCGACACCTGGGGGAGGGAGGAGGCCTGCCCTCCCGCCCGTGTCACGATGTGACCGCACATATCGGAGGAGCCGGTGACGGCAGCGAAACTGGAGTCGGGAAGGCGGGCGGCGATGGCCACCGAAGGGGCGACCACGGAGCCGGAAGGCGGGGCAGCCACTCGCACCGCGCGTGTGCCCAAGTACTACCGACTCAAGCGCCACTTGCTCGACATGACCGAAACGCTCCCCCCCGGCACACCCGTGCCGCCCGAGCGCACGCTCGCGGCCGAGTTCGACACCTCGCGGACCACCGTCCGGCAGGCCCTTCAGGAGCTCGTCGTCGAGGGCCGGCTGGAACGGATCCAGGGCAAGGGAACCTTCGTCGCCAAGCCGAAGGTGTCCCAGCCGCTCCAACTCTCCTCGTACACTGAGGACATGAGGGCCCAGGGACTCGAACCGACGTCCCAGCTCCTCGACATCGGCTACGTCACGGCGGACGACACCCTGGCCGGGCTGCTGAAGATCTCCACCGGCGGACGGGTCCTGCGCATCGAACGGCTGCGCCTGGCCAGCGGCGAGCCGATGGCCATCGAGACCACGCACCTGTCGGCCAAGCGCTTCCCCGCGCTGCGCCGTTCGCTGGTCAAGTACACCTCTCTCTACACGGCCCTCGCCGAGGTGTACGACGTACGGCTCGCCGAGGCCGAGGAGACCATCGAGACCTCGCTGGCCACCCCGCGCGAGGCCGGACTGCTCGGCACGGACGTCGGACTGCCGATGCTGATGCTCTCCCGCCACTCGCTGGACGCCGATGGCGAACCGGTCGAATGGGTGCGATCGGTATATCGCGGCGACCGTTACAAGTTCGTTGCCCGTCTCCAGCGACCTGCTGTGTGATCAACGGTTGACTCCCGTTCGACCTGCGGTGGACGCTCATACCGCTATACGGACGGGGGCTTCCATCCAGCGGTCGAGCCCCCGTAGATTCCCTGCGCTCACGCAGTGATCAACGAGGGGACGAGGATCATGCCGGAACCTGAGGCAACAGGGACAGGTCGAGACAAGGCGAGTCCAGGCGTCGAGCCGGACTCGCCTTCTCCGTCGGGTTCGGCGGGGAGGCTCTCACCGCAGTCGATCGCCCTGTGGGCGCTCGTCGCCCTCGTCGGAGCCGTCGGCTGGGGCGTGCTGGCGCTGTCCCGGGGCGAGGAGATCTCCGCCGCCTGGCTGCTCGCCGCCGCGCTCGGCTCGTACGCCATCGGCTACCGCTTCTACGCGCGGTTCATCGCCCGGCGCGTACTGAAGGTCGACAAGACGCGGGCCACCCCCGCCGAACGCCTCGACAACGGTGTCGACTTCCATCCCACCGACCGGCGGGTGCTCTTCGGGCACCACTTCGCCGCCGTCGCCGGCGCGGGCCCGCTGGTCGGCCCCGTGCTCGCCGCGCAGATGGGTTACCTGCCGGGCACCATCTGGATCGTCGCGGGCGTCATCTTCGCCGGTGCCGTGCAGGACATGGTGACGCTGTTCTTCTCCACCCGGCGCGACGGGCGTTCGCTCGGGCAGATGGCCCGCGACGAGATCGGCCCCGTCGGCGGAGCCGCCGCCCTGGTCGCCGTGTTCGCCATCATGATCATTCTGCTGGCGGTGCTGGCCCTGGTGATCGTCAACGCGCTGGCGCACTCCCCCTGGGGCGTCTTCTCCATCGGCATGACCATCCCGATCGCCCTCTTCATGGGCGTCTACCTGCGCGTGCTGCGGCCAGGGCGGGTCACCGAGGTCTCGGCCATCGGCGTCGCGCTGCTCCTGCTCGCCATCGTCGCGGGCGGCTGGGTCGCCGAATCCTCCTGGGCGGACACCTTCACCCTGGAGAAGGAGACGCTGGTCATATGGATGATCGTGTACGGCTTCGTCGCCTCGGTGCTGCCGGTGTGGATGCTGCTCGCACCGCGTGACTACCTCTCCACCTTCATGAAGGTCGGCACCATCGCGCTGCTCGCGCTGGGCGTGGTCATCGCGATGCCGACCCTGAAGATGCCCGCCGTCACCGACTTCGCCACGCGCGGCGACGGACCGGTCTTCGCCGGTTCGATGTTCCCCTTCGTCTTCATCACCATCGCCTGCGGGGCCCTGTCCGGCTTCCACTCCCTGGTCGCCTCGGGCACCACCCCGAAGATGATCCAGAAGGAGACCCAGGTCCGGGTCATCGGCTACGGCGCGATGCTGACCGAGTCCTTCGTCGCCATCATGGCGATGATCGCGGCCTGCATCATCGAGCCCGGTCTCTTCTTCGCGGTGAACTCCCCCGGCGGCGTCATAGGCACCACCGTCGAGTCCGCCTCGCAGGCCGTGACGAACTTCGGCTTCGCCATCAGCCCGGAGGCCCTCGCGCAGGCCGCGAAGGACGTGGAGGAGAGCAGCCTGCTGTCCCGTACGGGCGGTGCGCCGACCTTCGCGCTCGGCATGTCCGAGATCTTCTCCGCCGTGATCGGCGGGACCGCGATGAAGGCCTTCTGGTACCACTTCGCCATCATGTTCGAGGCCCTCTTCATCCTGACGACGGTCGACGCGGGCACCCGCGTCGGGCGGTTCATGCTCCAGGACACCCTCGGCAACGTGCACAAGTCCTTCAAGGAGGTCAGCTGGAAGCCGGGCGTGTGGCTGGCGAGCGCGGTCGTCGTCGGCGGCTGGGGCTACTTCCTGTGGGTCGGCGTCAAGGACCCGCTGGGCGGCATCAACCAGCTCTTCCCGCTGTTCGGCATCGCGAACCAGCTGCTCGCGGCGGTGGCCCTGGCCGTCTGCACGACCCTGCTGATCAAGTCCGGACGGCTCAAGTGGGCCTGGATCACGGGTGTTCCGCTCGCCTGGGACGTGGCCGTCACCCTCACCGCCAGCTACCAGAAGATCTTCTCCGAGGACGTGAAGGTCGGCTTCTTCGCGCAGCGCGAGAAGTACCAGACCGGCATCGACGCCGGGAAGGTGCTGCCGCCCGCCAAGAACATGGACGACATGCACACCGTGGTCACCAACGCCACGGTCGACGGCGTCCTGTCGGTGCTGTTCGCGGTCCTGATCATCGTGGTGCTGGCGGACGCGGCCCGGACCTGCTTCAAGGCCATCAGCAACCCGGAGTCCGTGAAGCTCTCCGAGGTCCCGTGGACCGAGTCGAAGATCGTCGCCCCGGCCGGTCTGATCGCGACGGCCGAGGAGAAGGCGGAACTCGCGACCGCCGGCCTCGACTCGGGCGGCGGCCGGGCGAAGGAGCCGGTGTCGTCATGAGCCTGCGCAGCGTCCTCGCGCGAGCCCGGTTCTACGTACGGGAGTTCTCGGGGGAGGCGGCCTACGACCGGTACGTCGCCCACGCCCGTTCCCACGCCCCGGACGCGGAGGTCATGACCCGCCGCGCCTTCGAACGCGAGCGCACGGACGCCCGCGAGGCGAACCCCCGCGAGGGCTTCCGCTGCTGCTGAGCCCATACGTACGCAGGGCCCCCGCCCATCCTGGGCGGGGGCCCTGCGGCGTGCTCAGCGCACCCAGTCCTTGAGGGGCTCGGTCTGGAGGGTGATGCCGACGGGTTCGGGAAGCTTGACTTCCTTGCCGAAGGGAACGGTGCGCACAGTCTCGTAGCGGTCGCCATCCGGGTCGCTGTGGACGAGAACCTGGCACTTGAGCCGGTCGATGAGGAGGTAGACGGGGATACCGGTCTGCGCATAAGCGCGCGGCTTCTCGATCCGGTCGCGCCGCTCGGTGTCGGAGTCCCACGTGGTCACCTCGACGGCCATCAGGATCGGGCTCGGATCCACCCAGTGGCCCTGTCCTACGAACGCGTCCTCGTGCGCCAGAACCCCGTCCGGAATGGCGCGGCCCTCCCGGTACTGTTCTGCCTTGATCCCCCGCCCTGGGTGCAGCCAGAACTCCGGGTGGTGCTGCACGCAGATCCGCGTCAGCCACAGAATGACCCGCCCGTGGTCCCCGTCCGGCATGGCCTTGCTCCTCAGCACCCCACCGATGAATTCCAGTCGCAGCCCCTCCGCCTCGCGGGCCGCTGTGCGGGCCAGGTGCTCGAACTCTTCGATCGTCATGTGGGGCCGGTCGGTCATCACGGTCATGCCTCGCTCACCTTCTTCGACGGTGCTCTCCGACGATAGCGCCGACGACCGACACCCGTCCGGCACACTCGACCGCATGGACATCTTGATCAGGCCGGCAGTGCCCGCCGAATACGAAGAGCTGGGCGAGCTCACCGCGCAGGCGTACTTGGGCGACGGGCTGCTGACCTCCGGCGAGGCGTACTACGCGGGCGTGCTGCGCGATGTCGCCGGCCGGGCCGCCGATGGGGAGGTCCTCGTCGCCGCGTACGAGGGCACCGTGCTCGGCGGCGTGACCTTCGCCCCGCCCGGGAGCCCGCTGGCCGACATCGCCGGGCCGGGCGAGGCGGAGTTCCGGATGCTGGCCGTTTCCCGCGAGGCCCGCGGGCGGGGCGTGGGCGAGGCCCTGGTCCGCGCCTGCGTGGCCCGCGCCCGGCAGTTGGAGGGCGTCACGCACCTGGTGCTGTCCACCCAGCGCGGCATGACCGGCGCCCAGCGGATCTACGAACGGCTCGGCTTCGTCCGTACTCCGGAGCGGGACTGGGCCCCGGTTCCGGGGCTGACGCTCCTCACGTACCGACTGGAGCTGTAGCCGCGCCGACACAACATGTGGGGGGTCACGCAAGCGGGCGCCCCCACATGTATGCTCAAGGCTGCTGTCGCCGCAGGGGAATCCGGTGCGAATCCGGAACTGTCCCGCAACGGTATGAAGTGCACCCCTTCGTGCACCCGCAAGTCCGAGGACCTGCCGACAGCGCGCCCGGCTCGACCGAACCGGGTGCCGATACGTCCGGGCCTCGCGGTTGGGCCGGTGGACGCCATGCGGTGTACGCGTACCTGCCACGCCCGCATGCGCTCCGTCGCGCCCCGCCCCGCCGATGACCGGGCCGAGCGAGGGAGAGCTCCCCCCGTGACCATCGCGCCTGCCGCACCGCGCGCCGAGTCCGTTCCGTCCGACCCGCAAGGTCCTGGGGCCGCGCTGCTGCGCACCCTGACCGAGCTGACGGCCGACCTCCCCGACACCGACCCCGGCAAGGTCGCCGCCGCCGCCCTGCGCGGGCGCAGCTCCGTCGCCGACGAGGCCGAACTGCGCGGACTGGCCACCGAGGCCGCGGCGGGCCTGATCTCCGAGGACCCGGCGTACTCCCGTCTCGCCGCCCGGCTGTTGACGCTGGCCGTCGCCGCCGAGGCCGCCGGCCAGGGCGCCACCTCCTTCGCCGCCTCCGTGGAGGTCGGTCACCGCGAGGGGCTCATCGCCGACCGTACGGCCTCCTTCGTACGGACCCACGCGCGCCGCCTGGACGCGCTGGTCGAGCACGCCCTCGCCGAAGGCGCGGACGACCGCTTCGGCTTCTTCGGCCTGCGGACGCTGCACAGCCGCTACCTGCTGCGCCACCCGATCACCCGCCAGGTCATCGAGACCCCGCAGTACTTCATGCTGCGCGTGGCCTGCGGCCTCGCCGCGGACGAAAGCATCCCGGCCGTCGAGGAAGTGGCCTCGCTCTACCGACTGATGAGCCGCCTCGACTACCTGCCGTCCTCCCCCACGCTCTTCAACTCCGGCACCCGGCACCCGCAGATGTCCTCCTGCTACCTGCTGGACTCCCCGCTGGACGAGCTCGACTCGATCTACGACCGCTACCACCAGGTGGCGCGCCTGTCCAAGCACGCGGGCGGCATCGGTCTCTCGTACTCCCGCATCCGCGCCCGCGGTTCGCTGATCCGCGGCACCAACGGCCACTCCAACGGCATCGTGCCGTTCCTGAAGACCCTCGACGCCTCCGTCGCCGCCGTGAACCAGGGCGGCCGGCGCAAGGGCGCCGCCGCCGTCTACCTGGAGACCTGGCACGCGGACATCGAGGAGTTCCTGGAGCTGCGTGACAATACCGGTGAGGACCAGCGCCGTACGCACAACCTGAACCTGGCCCACTGGGTGCCGGACGAGTTCATGCGCCGCGTGAATTCCGACGCCGACTGGTCGCTGTTCTCCCCGGCCGACGTGCCCGAGCTCGTCGACCTGTGGGGCGACGCGTTCGACGCCGCGTACCGCAAGGCCGAGGCGGACGGCCTGGCGCGCAAGACCATGCCCGCCCGCGACCTGTACGGCCGGATGATGCGCACCCTCGCGCAGACCGGCCAGGGCTGGATGACCTTCAAGGACGCCTCCAACCGCACGGCGAACCAGACCGCCGAGCCGGGCTCGGTCGTCCACTCCTCCAACCTGTGCACCGAGATCATCGAGGTCACCAACGACGGCGAGACGGCCGTCTGCAACCTCGGCTCGGTCAACATGGGCGCCTTCGTCGTGGAGGGGGAGATCGACTGGGAGCGTCTGGACGAGACCGTCCGCACCGCCGTGACCTTCCTCGACCGCGTCGTGGACATCAACTTCTACCCGACCGAGCAGGCCGGCCGCTCCAACGCCCGCTGGCGTCCGGTGGGTCTGGGCGCGATGGGCCTGCAGGACGTCTTCTTCAAGCTGAAGCTGCCCTTCGACTCCCCCGAGGCGAAGGCGCTGTCCACGAAGCTCTCCGAGCGGATCATGCTCGCCGCGTACGAGGCCTCCTGCGACCTCGCCGAGCGCAGCGGCCCGCTCCCGGCCTGGGACAAGACCCGCACCGCGCGCGGCGTCCTGCACCCGGACCACTACGACGTCGAGCTGAACTGGCCGGAGCGGTGGGACGCCCTGCGCGCCCGCGTCGCCGAAACCGGCATGCGCAACTCCCTCCTTCTCGCCATCGCCCCGACGGCGACCATCGCCTCGATCGCGGGCGTGTACGAGTGCATCGAGCCGCAGGTCTCCAACCTCTTCAAGCGCGAGACCCTCAGCGGCGAGTTCCTCCAGGTCAACGCCTACCTGGTGGACGAGCTGAAGCGGCTCGGCGTGTGGGACGCCCAGACCCGCGAGGCACTGCGCGAGTCCAGCGGCTCGGTCCAGGGCTTCGGCTGGATCCCGGCCGAGGTGCGCGAGCTGTACCGCACGGCCTGGGAGATCCCGCAGCGCGGCCTGATCGACATGGCGGCGGCCCGTACGCCGTTCCTCGACCAGTCGCAGTCGCTGAACCTGTTCCTGGAGACGCCGACCATCGGGAAGCTCTCGTCGATGTACGCGTACGCCTGGAAGCAGGGCCTGAAGACCACGTACTACCTGCGCTCCCGCCCGGCGACGAAGATCGCCCGCGCCGCGCAGGCCGCAACCCCCGTAGCGCTCCCCGAGGCTGTCGCCGACGCGGACGCGCTCGCCTGCTCCCTTGAGAACCCCGAGTCCTGCGAGGCCTGCCAGTGACCAGCACCACCGACAAGACGAAGAACCTTCTGGACCCGGGCTTCGAGCTCACCCTCCGCCCCATGCGCTACCCGGACTTCTACGAGCGCTACCGCGACGCGATCAAGAACACCTGGACGGTGGAGGAGGTCGACCTCCACTCGGACGTCGCCGACCTCGCGAAGCTGACGCCTTCCGAGCAGCACATGATCGGCCGGCTGGTCGCCTTCTTCGCGACGGGCGACTCGATCGTCTCGAACAACCTCGTGCTCACTCTGTACAAGCACATCAACTCCCCGGAGGCGCGCCTGTACCTGTCGCGCCAGCTGTTCGAGGAGGCCGTGCACGTCCAGTTCTATCTGACGCTGCTCGACACCTACCTGCCCGACCCGGACGACCGCGCGGCCGCCTTCGACGCGGTGGAGGAGATCCCCTCCATCCGCGAGAAGGCGCAGTTCTGCTTCAAGTGGATCAACGAGGTCGAGAAGCTCGACCGCCTGGAGACGGCGGCCGACCGCCGCCGCTTCCTGCTGAACCTGATCTGCTTCGCCGCGTGCATCGAGGGCCTGTTCTTCTACGGCGCCTTCGCGTACGTGTACTGGTTCCGCTCGCGCGGCCTGCTGCACGGCCTGGCCACGGGCACCAACTGGGTGTTCCGGGACGAAAGCGCCCACATGAGCTTCGCTTTCGAGGTCATCGACACGGTCCGCAAGGAGGAGCCGGAGCTCTTCGACGACGCCCTTCAGCAGCAGGTCACCGACATGCTGAAGGAGGCCGTGGAGGCGGAGCTGCAGTTCGGCCGCGACCTGTGCGGCGAGGGCCTGCCGGGCATGAACACCGAGTCGATGCGCGCGTACCTGGAGTGCGTCGCGGACCAGCGCCTGGTCCGCCTCGGCTTCGCGCCCGTGTACGGCTCGGAGAACCCGTTCTCGTTCATGGAGCTCCAGGGCGTCCAGGAACTGACCAACTTCTTCGAGCGCCGCCCGTCGGCCTACCAGGTCGCCGTGGAGGGCACGGTCGACCTGGACGAGGACTTCTAAGTCCGGCTACGGTCCCCGCCCATGGGGAGAACGACCTGGGCGGGGACGGCCCGGCTGCGGCCCGGGGGGCTGGTGTACGGCGGGGTGATCGCTCCCGCCACCGCGCACGCGCACCACTCCGTACAGGTCATCGCCGCGCTGGGCGGGGACGAGCTGCTCCTGGCCGGCCCGGAGGGAGAGCCCTTCGGCTGCCGGGCGTACGTCGTCCCGCCCGGCGTCCGCCACCGCGTCCTGCGCGGGACCCCGCGCGGGGTGCTGCTGCACTACGACCCCGCCTCGCCCGCGGGGCGCCGTCTCGCGGCGCCGGCGGGGGACGCGCAGGGGCTGCTGCCGCCCGCATTGCCCGCCGATCCGTTCGAGGCGGCGTGCGCGCTGGACTCCGTACTCCCTCAGGACCCGCTGCCCGCCGAGGCCCGGCATCCGGGGCTCGCGCGGGTCCTGGCCTGGCTGCCCGAGGGCATGCGGGACGGCGTACGGCTGTCCGAGGCGGCCGCGGTGGCGCGGCTGTCGGAAAGCCGGCTCGCGCACCTCTTCCAGGCGGAACTGGGGTTGCCGTTCCGCTCGTACGTGCTGTGGCTGCGGCTGATGCGGGCCGCCGAACTCGTCGCCGCCGGTCACTCGCTGACGGACGCCGCGCACGGTGCGGGCTTCGCGGACGGGGCGCACCTGAGCCGGGTCTGCCGCCGGATGTTCGGCATCGCGCCGTCGGACTTCACCCGCTGGATCCGGTGGTCGTAGCAGGTTCGTTCAAGCGGTGAGGGCCGCCCGGGCGCATCGTCGACGCATGAAGACGATCCCCATGCCGCCCCGCGTCCGCGCCGCCTTCGAGGCGGAACTGGCCCGGGCCCGCGCCGCCGACCCGGACACCGCCGCCATGTGGACGGCCCTTGAGCGGGCGCACATCCTGTCCCAGAACTGGGCCGGCCCGCACACCCGGGCCCACTGGCACATGTTCCGCCTCGCCGTGCGCTGCCGGGACCGCGGGGAGACGGCCGGTCAGGTCGTACGGATCCTCGTGGCGGGCGCCGGGTCACTCGCAGGGCGCGTTCCGCAGGGCAATTCGGGGCGTGCCCGGGATGGCCTGTTCACGCCGATGCCCGTCCCGGATGATCTGCGCGCGGTGCTGCGCGGCGCGTAGCTGCCGGTCGATCCGGCGGTCCTGGACGATGCCGTAGAGGGCGGGGCCGAGCAGCAGGGCGGCCACGAAGAGGACGGCTACGTAGTCGAGAAGTGCCGTGTCGAGAAGCGCCGTGTCGAGAGGTGCTGTGTTCATGGGTCCACTCTCGCCACGGCCGCGAGAACCGGACAGTGGCAGGACTGTCATCAAAGTGCGAATTACTGCCACACTGAGACCATGCTGAAGACTGTGCGCCCTTTGAAAAATGTAGCTGTCGCGGTGGTCAACGGGGTCGCCCCCTTCGAGCTGGGCATCTTCTGCGAGGTCTTCGGGATCGACCGCAGTGCGATGGGGCTGCCGACGTACGACTTCGCCGTCTGCGCGGTGGAGGACAACCCGCTGCCCGTCGGCGACGGCCACTTCACGCTGTCCCTGCCGTACGGGCCGGACCGGCTGGAGGAGGCCGATCTGATCTGCCTGCCGGCCGACCGCGAGGCGGCCACCCGCGACTACCCCGAGCCGCTGCTGGCCTCGCTGCGCCGCGCCGTGGACCGGGGCACGCAGGTGCTGAGCGTGTGCAGCGGCGCGTTCATGCTGGGCGCGGCCGGACTGCTCGACGGGCGGCGCTGCACCACGCACTGGATGCACGCCCCGGAGCTGATCCGCCGTTACCCGCGCGCGCTGGTCGATCCCGACGTGCTGTACGTGGACGAGGGCCCGGTGGTCACCGCTGCCGGGACCGCCTCCGGGATCGACGCGTGCCTGCACGTCGTACGGCGGGCGCAGGGCGCGGAGGTGGCCAACACCATCGCGCGGCGGATGGTCGTACCGCCGCACCGGGACGGCGGGCAGGCCCAGTACATCCAGCGGCCGCCGGCGCGTACGGCCTGCGACACGGTGGGCGAGGTGATCGGGTGGATGGCCCGCCACTTGGAGGAGGAGATCACCGTCGAGCAGCTCGCGGAGCGCGCGCACATGTCACCGCGCACCTTCGCCCGTCGCTTCCTCCAGGAGACCGGCACCACCCCGTACCAGTGGGTGCTCCGTCAGCGGGTGCTGCTGGCGCAGGAGCTGCTGGAGTCCACGGACGAGACGGTCGACGCGATCGCGGGCCGCTGCGGGTTCGGCAACGCGGCCGCCCTGCGCCACCACTTCCTGCGGACGCTGGGCACCACCCCGAATTCCTTCCGGCGTACGTTCCGGGGCCCGCAGGCGGCGTGACGGTGCCTCAAACGCCCCTACACGGGCGGTCGACGGGCGACTGTGGTCCCGTTCCCCCGCTTCGGGATGCGCCTACGGTGGTCACGCCAGGCGCCGCGCCGCACTCCGGCCCCGCGGCGCCCGAACCGACTTCCCAGGGGGAAATCATGTGTCACACCGCCCGCCTGTTCACCACCGCGGCGATCACCGTCAACGGCAACGGCTGGGACGTCGCCCCCGCCAACGGCAACCGGAACACCAACGGCTGGGACGTCGCCCCCGGTCAGTCGTTCGCAACGATCTCGTAGCGCGGGGTCCCCTCGGCCATCTGCCGCAGGGCGTCCTTGCGGTCGCGCTTCGAGAGCCGGTCGATGTACAGGTACCCGTACAGGTGGTCGGTCTCGTGCTGGAGGCAGCGCGCGAAGTAGCCGGTACCCCGGACCTTGATCGGGTTGCCGTGCGCGTCCTGGCCGGTCACCTCGGCGTAGTCCGGGCGCGCCAGCGCGGCGTACGCGGTCGGGACGGAGAGGCAGCCCTCGTTCGAGTCGTCGAGCACGCGCCGCTCGGCCGGGATCTCCACGAGCTTCGGGTTGATCACGACACCGGTGTGCCGGTTGCCCTCGTCGTCGGGGCAGTCGTAGACGAAGACCTTGGCGTCCACGCCGATCTGGTTCGCGGCCAGGCCCACGCCCTCGGCGGTCTTCTGGCTGGCGAACATGTCGTCGATCAGCTGGGCCAGCTCGTCGCCGAACTCGGTGACGTCCTTGCACTCCCGGTGCAGCACCGGGTTGCCGACCACCGTGATCGGCCGGGACGTGCCGCGCTCGCGGTGGGCGAGCTCGCGCGCCTCACAGTCCTCGGTGTCCACGACGTAGCCGTCGTCATCGACCGGGACAACCTGGTTCTCCTGCTGCGCCATGTCCGCCGTACGCCTTCCGTAAGTCACCGATGTGCCGGTACAGCCTACGGCCCAGGCTCAGCAGACTTCCTCGAGATCCCGCCACTCCCGGCTGTCCGGACTGTCCGCGACCCAGCCGTCGAGCAGTCCGCGCACCAGACCCGCCGGCGCCGCGATGCCGCATTCCCGCTCGGGCACCCACAGGGATCCGGAACCGGCCGTGCGGTGGCCCAGCGGGCCGGGGTGGCCCGGTTCGCTGTGATCGTGCGGGTCCAGGTGGTCGCCGTCGCCCTCGTCGCTCGGCATCGCGCTCTCCGAGCAGGTCCGGCACAGCAGGCGCACCGACGAGGACCAGTCCTCGGCGGCGAAGCCCGCGTCCGAGGCGAGCTGCTCCAGGGCGTCGCGGTCCGCCTCCGTGGCCGCCTCCAGCAGCACCACCCAGGTCGGCACCGGCGAGGGCGCCCACAGCTCGATCTCGTCGAAGACGGGGTACGAGGGACCGGCCGCGGTGACCCGCTCGCCGTGCGGGACCCCGTCGTGGAGGACGACCTCGCCCCAGCGCCGCCCGGAGGAGGGCAGCGGGATCGACAGGACCTCCATCCGGGCCGGGTCGAGCCGGCGGCCCCAGACCACCTCGGCCTCGCCTTCGGGCGAGAGCCGTACGGCGGCGCTGCCGAGCTCCATGCCGACCGGTTCGCCACAGCCCTTCCCGGTGGCGGCCGCGCTGTGCGGGTCATCGGGCACCTTCAGGCCGTACGCCTGCCAGGCCCTGCGGGCCAGCGGCCAGTCCTGGAGCGCGGTCGCGGCGATCCCGACGTTCCACCAGTCGGGGGCGCCGGTCTCGCGGTCCAGCAGGGCCACGGCGCGCAGCCCGGCGGCCCGCGCCTGCTCCCAGTCGTGCCGGAACTTGTGCAGCAGGGCCAGGTTGAACCAGGACTCCGACAGCCAGGGCTCCAGGTCCGCCGCTCTGGTCAGGAGCGCGCCCGCGTCCTCGTACCGCCCGTCGCCGATCAGCGTGAACGCGCGGTCGGTGGCCTGCCGCCACGAGGCGGAGGGCCGATGCCGTACCTTCCCGAAGATCCTCACGATTCCCGCCTGCCGGTCCAACGGTGCAGCCTTGCGGACACCCTCACGGACACTCTCCTCTGCATCCAACCATGCCCGCTCGGACGGCCGCTCATTACCCATGGGTTACCCCGGTCGGACGGGATCAACTCTGGCACGTCCGCCCCTGGCCAGAACCCTCGCCAGAGACTCCACGACCTCCGGCTGGTAGTCCTGCCCGGTGCCCAGCCGCAGCTGCTCCAGGGCGGCCAGTGAGCCGCCCGGGTGACGGCCGCCGCCCGCCAGGTCGTCGTACGCGTTCACCGCGCGCACGATCCGGGCCGCGACGGGCTGGTCCCGGTACGGGTCGGCCTGGCGCTCCACGATCACGGCGACCTCCGGCGGGACCCCGGTCTGCCGGGCCACCTCGCCGCCGAGCCCGGCGATCCGGCGGGCCTCGGCCGCGGGCAGCTCGGCGGTCGCGCCCGAGGGCACGGGGTCGACGAGGGAGAGCTGGCCGATGTCGTGCATCAGGGCGGCGTACTCCAGCACCGTGAGCTCCCGCTCCGACAGTCCGAGGTCCCGGCCGACGGCGCAGCTGAGGGCGGCGACGCGGCGGGAGTGGCCGGGCGGGGTGTACCCGGCGATCTCGGTGGCCCGTGCCAGGGAGGTGATGGTCTGGCGGTAGGTGGTGCGGATGGCGGTGATCCGGTGGAAGGACATCTGGGTCAGCAGCAGCGGCACGCTGAAGACGGGCAGGGCCCACAGGCCGGCGACGGCCACGCCGAGGGCCATCACGACCCCGGTGGCGCAGATCGCCGAGCCGATGCCGAGCTGGGCGCGCAGTTCGTCGCGCAGCAGGGGCCCGTACGGCCACCCCGTGCGGGCGCCGGCGAGGGCGGCGGCGAGCACGGCGTCGCACAGGGCGGTGAGGCCGAGCAGGAGCAGCAGGAAGAGGACGAGGTACGGGCCCTGCCCGACCCGGTCCTCCAGTCGGCCGGAGTTGTAGAGCGGCTGGAAGCAGGCGGCGGCGAAGGCGACGGTGAGCACCCGGCGGGCCAGGTGGTCGAGGGCGGGTCCGCGGCCCCGGGCGACGTGCGGGACGATCCCGACGAGCGCGGCGGCGACCACGACGGCGACGGTCTGGAGCACCCCGTGGTGGGTGGCCTGTCCGGCGTTCTGGCCGAGCAGGGCGTAGGCGAGGGCTCCGGCGGAGCCGAGCGGTGCGGGCTGGCGGTCCTCGGCGGGGAGGTGCCCGGCCGTGTCCCGGTGGTCGCGGCGGGCGAGCTCGCCGACGGCGATCAGGGTGCCGGAGGCGAGGGCGACGCCGGGGTCCGCGACGCCGGTCCACAGGGTGTGCCCCAGTCCGGCCGCGGTGATCACGGCGGCGGCTCCCCGTACGGCCCACACGGCCCAGGCCCTCACCGGGCGCCCCGGGCGGGCGGGGGGCCGGGGGCCCGGGCGGCGCCGGGCAGCGGCTCGCCCTCGCCGGGCGGGCGGGCGGCCGGCAGGTCCTCCGCTTCGCCGCCGTCGGCGTCGGCTCGGGCCTGGCCGGTGGGGGGCATCGCGGCGCTGCCGCGCGCCGTCCGGGCGATCAGCTGCCCGGCCGTGGCCGGCTCCTGGCCCTGGGCCTGGGCCTGGGCCTGGGCCTGGGCCTGGGCCTGGGCCGACAGCGCTCCGGCCGGGGCCCCTGCCACTCCGGCGCTGATCACCTGGAGGTCGTCGTCCGAGGTGACCACGGGATGCCAGCCGTGCCGCCCGATGGCTTCCACCAGGGCCCGCACCATGGCCGGGTCGAACTGGGCCCCCGCGCAGCGTTCCAGTTCCGCCAGGGCGACCTCCACCGGCCGGGCCCGGCTGTACGAGCGGGTCGAGGTCATCGCGTCGAAGGAGTCGGCCACCGCCACCACCCGGGCGAGGACCGGGATCTGCTCCCCGGTCAGCCCGTACGGATATCCGGAGCCGTCGACCCGCTCGTGGTGGTGGAGGATCGCGGACCGGGCCTCCCCCAGGAAGCCGATGCCCCGCACCATCTCGTGCCCGTACTCGGGGTGCAGTTCGATGACGCGGCGCTCCTCGGGGGTCAGCGGCCCGTCCTTGCGGAGCAGCCGGGTCGGTACGCCGAGCTTGCCGACGTCGTGCAGGATCCCGGCGATGCGGACGACTTCGAGGCGGTTCTCGGCCATGCCCAGCTCGCGGGCGATCATCGCGGAGGCCTGGCCGACCCGCTCGCTGTGGCCGCGCGTGTAGCGGTCCTTGATGTCGACGGCCTGGACGAGGGCGCGGATCGTGGCCCGGTGGGCGGCGCGCTCGCGGTGGTACTGGGCGAAGACCCAGCAGGAGATGTACATCGGCAGCAGCACGAGCAGCGCGGCCGGGAGCCCGTAGGGGCTGCGCCACATGACGGCCATCATCAGTCCGGCGAGGCCGTGTACGCAGTGCGGGGCGATGCGGGACGCCGGGAACCCCGTCAGCAGTCCGCGCCAGGCGGTGGCGGCGGGCCGGTGTTCGGCGGCGGCCAGGATGCCCCCGTCGAGGGCGGTGAGCACGAGGCAGAAGGCGACGGCGGCGATCGCCGCGGGGCCCATCACGTAGGGGAAGTCCGCCACCCAGGCGGACGGGTCCGCGCCCTGCCCGAGGCCGCCCGCCGGCGGCCCTGTGGCCCCGCCGCCGGAGCCTCCCGCGCCGGCGAGTGCCTCCCGGCCGCCGAGGAGCCCGTACGCCTGCCCGGCCACCCAGGCCGCTATGGACTGTTGGGCTCCGTGCCACACGCGGCGCACCCGGGCGGGCCGCTGGACGACCGTCTGGGCGAGTCCGCCGGGCAGGGCCACGAGCGCGGCGGCGGCGGGCGGCAGCAGGAAGACGGCGGCCAGTACGACGGGGAAGAAGGAGCCGATGCCCTCGGGGACGCGCCTGCCCAGCAGGGGGCAGATCTTCACGAGTTCGCAGCCGAGGTAGAGGACGGCCAGCAGGGCCACGGTCGGCCAGGGCGTCGAAGTGTCCGTCAGACCGGGGACGACGCACGCGGCGGCGGCGAGAACGGCGCACAGGATGTACGCGCGCGCCGTCGGCGGAAGTACCCGCATGGCGCTCTCCTCCCCCCTGTGCGGTGCACGCCGGGTACTGAATCAAACCAGTACCGAAAGGGGAGAATAAGTCGGCCCCCGGGGGAAGCGGGGCACATTTTCGCATTACGCCGTACGGTCGCCCCCGGATTAGCACCTTCGGGTGAACGAAGTGCCCTTCCGGGGGCGGTTGTTCAGCCGGTCGCGGGATCGGCGGTGACGTCGTGGTCGGGCACGGCCTGACCCGACCGGATCAGTTCGATCCGCCCCATCACCTTGGAGCGCAGGTCGGTCGGCACGTCGTCCGATCCGCAGCAGCGCTTCACCAGTTTCTTGACGGCCTGCTCCAGGCCGTACTTCTCCAGACAAGGATTGCACTCGCCGAAGTGCGTCTCGAACTTCGTGCAGTCGCTGTCGGGCATCTCGTGGTCCAGGAACTCATAGAGATGGTCCAGGACCTCCGCGCACTCCGTCTCGTGCGGCTCTCCGCAGCTCATGAGCCCGAGCCTTTCAGGTCGTTCGACTCTCCCGCGCCGGCGGGGACCAGCCCGCGCTCGCGGGCATAGTCCTCCAGCATTCCGCGGAGTTGACGGCGGCCACGGTGCAGTCGCGACATGACCGTACCGATGGGTGTACCCATGATGTCCGCGATCTCCTTGTACGCAAAGCCCTCTACGTCGGCAAGATAGACCGCGATGCGGAACTCCTCCGGAATGGCCTGCAGCGCTTCCTTCACATCCGAATCGGGCAGGTGATCGAGTGCCTGCGATTCGGCGGAACGCAAACCGGTCGACATGTGCGACTCGGCGCGTGCCAGCTGCCAGTCCTCGATCTCCTCCGCGGCACTGCGCTGGGGCTCGCGCTGCTTCTTGCGGTAGGAGTTGATGAACGTATTGGTCAGAATGCGGTACAGCCACGCCTTGAGGTTGGTGCCCTCGCGAAACTGGTGGAAGGACGCGTACGCCTTCGCGTACGTCTCCTGGACCAGGTCCTCGGCGTCGGCCGGGTTGCGCGTCATGCGCAGCGCGGCGGAGTACATCTGGTCGAGGTAGCCGAGGGCGTCCCGCTCGAAGCGCGCGTTGCGCTCCGGGGTTGTCTCCTGCGCCTGGCCTTCGTCGGTCCCAGCGACAGGACCCACCTCCTCCGACAGCGTGGCGGCGTCTCCGAAAGCGGATCCGCTCGAATCGGAGAATAGTCGACCATCCCGGCCTTCCGCCGCCCGAGGCGAGGCGCGCTTGGGCGCGGGCAGGACCGTCCAGTCCAGGTCAGCGGCCTGCGGACGGTTCTGGCTGATGACCTGGGTCATTCGCTCCCTCTCCTCCGACGTCATTCCCTACGTACCGACACTCCCCACAACAGGGCGCCTCGGCAGCGCATTCCCGGGCGGGGCACGGGTTTCGGACGGCCCGCGGGTCGGCTCCGGCGCCGGGTGAGCGGGATCACCCGGGAAGGGAACGGGAATGTGTCAGGTCACCCGCGCCCGCTGAGCCGGGAGAGCCACGGGGCCACGGCGCCGGTGATCACGGCGAGGGCCTCCTCCTGGGTGGGGCCT
Source organism: Streptomyces sp. NPDC003042 (assembly GCF_053591315.1). Lineage (NCBI taxonomy): Bacteria > Bacillati > Actinomycetota > Actinomycetes > Kitasatosporales > Streptomycetaceae > Streptomyces > Streptomyces sp. NPDC003042. Next base: position 7,214 of record NZ_JBSFTP010000083.1, on the reverse strand, counting down.
GCCTTCTTCGGCACCGCGAAGCCGTGGTCGCCGAAGGGCACCTCGACGAGTTCGTACGGGTCCCCCGCGCCCGGCGTCGGGAACTCCTCGGGGCGCCCGAACGGGTCCCGGCCGCCCTGGACCACCAGCGTGGGCCGCCCGGCGCCGAGCAGCTCGTCGGCCCGGGACTTCTCGGGCCGGCCCGGCGGGTGCAGCGGGAAGGCCAGCGCCAGCACCCCGGCCGCGTCCAGCTCGACGGCGGTCCGGCAGGCCACCCGGGCCCCGGCGCTGCGCCCGCCGGCCACCACCGGCAGGCCGGGCCGTCGCAGCGCGGGCCACAGGCCCCGCCAGCCCTCGTCCAGTACCTTCGGCGCGGCGGCGACCTTCTTCCCGGCGACCCGCCAGGGCTGCTCGACGAGGGCGACGGTGACGCCCTGCGGGGGCAGGGCGGCGGCGAGGGCCTGGAGGTCGCGGGCCTCGATGCCGCCGCCGGCGCCGTGGCCCAGGGCGAGCACGATCCGGGCCTTGCGGGCGGTGTGCCAGGTGACGCGGGCCTCGCCCGCCGGGGTGTCGACGCTCTCGGTTCGGCTGCTCATGAGCCGATCATGCCCGGTCAGAAGAGCGTGCCCTCCTCCGGCGCGGCCAGCTCTCCCAGCAGCTCCGGCCCGTTGTTGCGTACGTTGCTCACGGCGGTGGACACCGGGTACGCCCGCATCAGCCCGCCCGGCGGCGGCGCCAGCAGCCCGCGCAGCTCGTTCTCGTCGCCGCGGGCCGGGTCCAGCCAGGCGTCCCAGCGGTCCGGTGTGAGCATCAGCGGCATCCGGGGGTGGATGTCGGAGAGCGAGCGCGGCCCCTCGGCGGGAGCGACGCCCAGCGGTCCGGTCTCGGCCTCTGTGGTGATGACCGAGCAGGTCACCCACCAGGCGAGCGGGTGCTCGTCGGGCACGGTCCGGTCGCGCCAGAACTCGTATATCCCGGCCATCGCGAAGACGGAGCCGTCGGTCGGGAGGACGAAGTAGGGCTGCTTGCGGGCCCGCTTCTTCTTTCCCTCCACCTCCAGCTGCCGCTCGTCGTGGGCGGTGACCCATTCGTAGTAGCCGTCGGCGGGGACGATGCAGCGGCGCTGTGCGAAGGGGCGGCGGAAGGACGGCTTCTCGTGCAGGGTCTCGGACCGCGCGTTGATCATCCGGGCGGCGCCCTCGGGGTTCTTCGCCCAGGACGGGACCAGGCCCCACTTCAGCGTTCGCAGCTGGCGAACCGGACGGCGGTCCGGTGCGTCTTTGAGGGGACGGTCGAGGACGACGTGGACGTCCTTCGTCGGCGCGACGTTCCAGTCGGGGGCCAGGGTCTCCTGCGGCTCCCACCGCTCGACACCGAAGATCCCCGCCAGATCCTCGGGGGCACGACTCGCCGCAAACCTTCCGCACATGGCTGACACACTGCCATGACCCCCGCCCCCCACCGCAAGGAGTCCGCCACTCCATGGACAGCATCACCGCCGACCTCTGGGACCGGCTCACCGGCATACAGACCGAGCCCGCCTGGTGGCTGGTGGTCGCGACGGGCCTGGCCGCGCTGGCCACCGTGGGCCCCCGCCCGCTGTGGCAGCTGTCCCGCAACGCGATCACCATCGCGCACGAAGGCGGGCACGGGCTGCTGGCCCTGCTGACCGGGCGGCGCCTCCAGGGGATACGGCTGCACTCCGACACCAGCGGGGTCACCGTCAGCCGGGGCAGACCGACCGGGACCGGGATGGTCCTGACCGCCGCCGCCGGGTACACGGCGCCCTCGCTCCTCGGCCTCGGCGGGGCCGCCCTGCTGTCGGCCCACCGGATCACGCTGCTGCTGTGGGCGGCGACCGCGCTGCTGGTGGTGATGCTGGTCATGATCCGGAACGCGTACGGGGTCCTGACGGTGGTGCTGACCGGCGGCACGTTCGTCCTGGTCTCCTGGCTGACGCCGACCGAGGTCCAGGCGGTGTTCGCGTACGCGGTGGTGTGGTTCCTGCTGCTGGGCGGGGTCCGTCCGGTGTTCGAGCTCCAGGCCAAGCGCCGCCGCGGTGGCGCGCCGGACTCGGACGCGGACCAGCTCGGACGGCTCACCCATGTGCATCCCCTCGTCTGGCTGCTCCTCTTCCACACGGTCGCGCTGTGTTCCCTGATCGGCGGCGGGCGCTGGCTGCTCGGTCTCTGAGACGGGACCGCGATCCAGATCGGGGGTCGTGGGAAGCCACTAAAGTGGAGGCCATGACCGAGACCCCCGCGCTCCAAGCCCTCTGGCCCGCTCCGCTCGCGGACGGCGCCGTCCACGCCACCGTCACCGTGCCGGGTTCCAAATCGGTCACCAACCGCGCCCTCGTGCTCGCCGCCCTCGCCGCCGAACCGGGCTGGGTGCGCCGCCCGCTGCGCTCGCGCGATTCCCAGCTGATGGCGGACGCGCTGCGCGCGCTGGGCGTAGGCATCGAGGAGACGGTCTCCTCCAGCTCCGCCGGATCCACCTCGGCCGCGGTGGGCGGGGAGGCCTGGCGCATCATCCCGGCCGCCCTGCACGGCCCGGCCACCGTCGACGTCGGCAACGCGGGCACGGTCATGCGCTTCCTGCCGCCCGTCGCGACCCTCGCCGCCGGTGACATCCGTTTCGACGGCGACCCGCGCTCCTACGAGCGCCCCCTCGACGAGGTCATCAACGCGCTGCGCGCCCTGGGCGCCCGCATCGACGACGACGGCCGGGGCGCGCTGCCCCTCACCGTCCAGGGCGGCGGGGCCCTGGAAGGCGGCACGGTCGAGATCGACGCCTCCAACTCCTCGCAGTTCGTCTCGGCGCTGCTGCTCTCCGCCCCGCGCTTCAACCAGGGCGTGGAGGTCCGGCACACCGGCAGGACGCTGCCGTCGATGCCGCACATCCGGATGACGGTGGAGATGCTGCGCGCGGCGGGCGCCCAGGTCGACACCCCCGAGGCCGGGGGCGAGAAGAACGTGTGGCGGGTCACGCCCGGCGCGCTCCTCGGCCGCGACATGGTCGTGGAGCCCGACCTCTCCAACGCCCAGCCGTTCCTGGCCGCGGCCCTGATCACCGGCGGCACGGTCACGATCCCGGACTGGCCGCGCCGCACCACGCAGCCCGGTGACGCGCTGCGCCGGATCTTCACGGAGATGGGCGGGTCCTGCGAGCTGACCGACGAGGGCCTGGTCTTCACCGGCACCGGCAAGATCCACGGCATCGACGTGGACCTGGGCGAGGTCGGCGAGCTGACCCCGGGCATCGCGGCGGTCGCGGCGCTCGCCGACTCCGAGTCGGTCCTGCGCGGTGTCCAGCACCTGCGGCTGCACGAGACGGACCGGCTGGCGGCGCTGACCGCGGAGATCAACGGGCTCGGCGGCGATGTCACCGAGACCGCCGACGGCCTGCACATCCGCCCCCGTCCGTTGCACGGCGGGGTCTTCCACACCTACGACGACCACCGGATGGCCACCGCGGGCGCGGTGATCGGCCTGGCCGTGGAGGGCGTGAAGATCGAGAACGTGGCCACGACCGCGAAGACCCTGCCGGACTTCCCGAAGATGTGGACCGACATGCTCGGTAAAGCGCCGACGGGCGCGGGAGCGTAGGGCCGGACATGCGCAGGTACGGCAAGCACACCGATGAGGACGACATTCCGACCCGCCCGAACCCCAAGGGCAACCGGCCGCGGACGAACATCCGCCCGAAGCACGAGGACGCCTCCGAGGGTTTCGTCCTGACCGTCGACCGCGGCCGGCTGACCTGCCTGGTCGGGAACCGCGCGATCCACGCGATGAAGTCCAGGGAGCTGGGCCGCAAGGCGGCGGTGGTCGGCGACCGGGTCTGGATCGTCGGTGACCTGTCGGGGAAGAAGGACACCCTGGCCCGGATCGTGCGGATCGAGGAGCGCAAGTCCGTCCTGCGCCGCACCGCCGACGACGACGACCCGTACGAGCGCGTGGTCGTCGCCAACGCCGACCAACTGGCCATCGTCACGGCCCTGGCCGATCCGGAGCCCCGGCCCCGGATGATCGACCGCTGCCTGGTGGCCGCGTACGACGCCGGGCTGGAGCCGCTGCTGGTCCTCACCAAGTCGGACCTCACCTCCCCCGACAAGATCCTGGAGATCTACTCCACGCTCGGGGTGAACTACGTCGTCACCAACCGCGACGAGCTGGCGACGGGCGACGCCGCCGACAAGGTGCGTGAGAAGCTGGAGGGCCGGATAACGGCCTTCGTGGGCCACTCGGGCGTCGGCAAGACCACCCTGGTCAACTCGCTGGTGGCGCCGGACCGCAAGCGGGCGACCGGAGTGGTCAACGCGGTCACCGGGCGCGGACGGCACACCACCACCTCGGCGCTGGCGCTGCCGCTGCCCGGGATGGAGGGCTGGGTCATCGACACCCCGGGCGTGCGCTCCTTCGGTCTGCACCACGTGGACCCCTCCCGCGTGATCCTGGCCTTCCCGGACCTCGTGCCGGGCACGGAGGAGTGCCCGCGGGCGTGCAGTCACGACGAGCCGGACTGCGCGCTCGACAAGTGGGTGGAGGACGGTCACGCGGACCCGGCGCGGCTGTATTCGCTGCGGCGGCTGCTGGAGACGCGGGAGCGGCGCGAGGGCGACTGATCGCGGGTGTGTCGTGTGGCCGCGTTTACCGGACGACCTGTCTGGATAAATGCATAATCGCACCGAGTGGCGCGCAGGTTCGGGCCGGGAGTCAGGCCGAGACCGGGTCACATGACGCGGGGAGGCATTCGCCATGGCGTGGCTGCTGGTCGTGGTCGCCGGACTCCTGGAGACCGGTTTCGCGGTCTGCCTCAAGCTCTCCCACGGATTCACCAGACTGTGGCCGACCGTCGCCTTCGCGTGCTTCGCGCTCGGCAGTTTCGGCCTGCTGACCCTCGCGCTGAAGAAGCTGGACGTGGGCCCGGCGTACGCGGTCTGGACGGGCATCGGGGCGGCCGGGACCGCGATCTACGGGATGGTCTTCCTCGGCGATCTCGTCTCCACCCTCAAACTCGTCTCGATCTCGCTGGTCATCCTCGGGGTGATCGGGCTCCAGCTGTCCGGGTCGGCGCACTGAGCGGTCCACCGAGCAGGCGGAGCAGTTCCCCCGGTCCCGGCTCCTCTCCCGGGGCGACCACGTAGGACAGCGCGAGCCGCACCGCGAGCTCGCAGCGCAGTGCCGGCTCCGGCGTGAGGGCGGCGGCGGCCCGGTCGCGTACGGCTCGGGCCAGTTCCCCGGGGCCCAGCGGCAGGGCCCCCGTCCGGGCTCCGCGGTGCGCTCCGTGCCGGGGCGGTGCGGGCAGGGCGGCGCTCCAGCTGCCGGTCAGCAGGGCCCTCAGGAGGGGTTGCGTGTCCGCCGCCCGTACGGTCCACTCGGCGACGGCGGCGAGCCGCTCGGCGGCTGCCCCCGGGCCATGGCGACGGTCGGGGGTCAAGGCCCGGTCGACGCCGTCGAGGTACCGGTCGGCGGCGCGGCGCACCAGGGCGCGGCCGAGGCCTTCCTTGCCGCCGAACTCGTTGTAGAGGGTCTGCCGGGACACCCCGGCCGTGGCCGCCACCTCGACCATCCGTACGGCCGGCCAGGGGCGCGCGGACAGGGCCGCTTCCGCCGCTTCCAGCAAGGACTCCCGGGCCGCCGGCATCGTCGCCTCCCCCGCTGGGTTCACTGGCCGTGTTCGTTGGCTGCGCTCACTCGCCAGAGTTGACGGGCCGACAGGTCCTGTCAAGGGTGCCTCCCGGCCGCACTGTGGACCCCGGTCGCCCGGCCGCGGGAGTCTCGATACTGTTCGGACATGCCCGAGTATGACGATGACCTCCGCCTTGCCCTCGAACTCGCCGACGCGGCGGACGCCGCCACGATGCAGCGGTTCCGCGCCCTCGACCTGGTGGTCGAGACGAAGCCGGACATGACCCCGGTGAGCGAGGCCGACAAGGCCGCCGAGGAGATCATCCGGGCCGGGATCGAGGCCGCCCGGCCCGACGACGCGATCCTGGGCGAGGAGTACGGGCTCCAGGGCACCGGCCCGCGCCGCTGGGTCGTGGACCCGATCGACGGGACGAAGAACTACGTGCGCGGCGTCCCCGTCTGGGCGACGCTGATCTCCCTCATGGCGGAGGGCGCCGACGGGGTGTTCCGCCCGGTGGTCGGCGTGGTGTCGGCGCCGGCGCTGGGCCGGCGCTGGTGGGCTGCGCAGGGCGGCGGGGCGTACGCGGGCGGCGCGCTCGGCGAGACCGGCGCGATCGGCGTCTCCAAGGTCTCGACCCTGGGCGACGCCTCGTTCGGGTACTCCTCGCTGACCGGCTGGGAGGAGCGGGGCCGGCTCGCCGGGTTCCTCGACCTGACGCGCAGGTGCTGGCGTACGCGCGGCTACGGCGACTTCTGGCCGTACATGATGGTCGCGGAGGGCTCCCTGGACCTGTGCGCCGAGCCGGAGCTGAACCTGTGGGACATGGCCGCCATCGCGGTCGTGGTCCAGGAGGCGGGCGGCCGCTTCACGAGCCTGGACGGCGTGGACGGGGTGCACGGCGGGAACGCCGCCGCCTCGAACGGCCTGCTGCACGAGGAGATGCTGGACCTGCTGCGTCCGCGCGCCTGAGCGCCGTGCGCGGGTGAACGCGCCGGACACAACCCGTGCACGCTCCTTGCTGGCGTCCCGTACCCGTGGGAATCTGAGGATCCCCCCGCTTGTGCGCTTGTGAAACTCTTCTCTAAGTCGGTTCTCGTGCAGGGCTCGAGCGCACCCGCCCCGCGGGGGGATTCACCAGGAGGTGGCTCTCTTCATGCTCGTCCGTGACGCCATGAGCACCGTGATACTCACCCTCGGACCCGCCCACACCCTCCGGCAGGCGGCCTGCCTGATGTCCGGCCGGCACGTGGGTGCGGCCGTCGTCCTCGACCCCGACAACAGCGGCATCGGCATCCTGACCGAGCGCGACATCCTCAACTCGATCGGGGCGGGCCACGATCCCGACCGGGAGACCGTGGGCGCGCACACCACCAACAACGTCGTGTTCTGCACCCCGCAGGCCACGCTTCAGGAAGCAGCCGAGGCCATGGCGCACGGCGGTTTCCGCCATCTGATCGTGCTGGAACACGGCGGACCGGTGGGCATCGTGTCCGTACGCGACATCATCCGCAGCTGGGTCGCGCCGCGGCGCACCGTACCGGCGTAGGGCGGGCGAACGACGCCGGGGCGGGCCCCACCGGGGGGGGGTGGGGCGCCCCGGG
>NZ_JBSFTP010000082.1:0-32935 GCF_053591315.1 Streptomyces sp. NPDC003042 | reverse complement strand
CGCACAGGGCGATGGGCGGCTCGGCCAGGCGGCCGTCGGCGAAGTTGACGCCGTCGAAGGAGTCCTTCCAGCCCTGGTTGAGCAGGCCGTCCTCCTTCATCCGCTGATACTCGACGAAACCGTCGCCGTCCCGGTCCCCGTACTTCTCGATCCACTCCAGCGCCCGGTCCGCGTGCGGGAGCAGCGCCTCCACCGCCTCGGGCGCGATTCCCCAGCGCCGCAGCTCGCCCAGCATGACCACGAACAGCGGCGTCGCGTCCGCCGTGCCGTAGTAGACGCTGCCGCCACCACGGGCCAGCGGGAAGTCCAGGCCGAAGCGGGTCTCGTGGAGGATCCGGCCGGGCTGTTCCTCGGTGCTCGGGTCGGTGGTGCTGCCCTGCGCGCGGGCGAGGGTCTGCAGGGTGCCGAGGGCCAGCGTCGGGTCCAGCGGGAGCGCCATGTACGAGGACAGCAGCGAGTCGCGGCCGAAGAGCGCCATGAACCAGGGTGCGCCTGCGGCGACCGCCACGTTCTCCGGGTGCTCGGGGTCGAAGATGCGCAGCGCGCCGAGGTCCTCCAGGCTCCGCCGCAGGGTCCGGTACAGCTCCGGATCCTCGATCTCGGCGACGTGCGGGGCGGCCTCGCGCCAGGCCCGCATGCGCAGGGCTGCCGAGGACTCGCCCACCTCGGACCCCGCCGGGAAGGTACCGGCGATGCGCCGGCCGTCGACACTGGGCTGGACCAGGACGGTCGTACGCCACTCGCCGCGCGGCTCCAGCTCGACCTGGAAGTCGAGGCGGTCCGGGCCCGCCCGGGCGCCCGCCGCCTCGATCCGTACGCCGCGGTGTGCGCTGCCGAGGTGGAAGGCGATGCTCAGGGCGGAGTCCTCGGGCGTGGAGGAGGTCTCCCCCCGGGACCGCACACGGCTCTCCTTCACCTGGAAGAGGTCGGCGAAGTCGGCGCCGATCCGCAGGGACAGCGTCGCCGACACCGGCAGGCTGCCGAGATTGCGCAGGTGCAGATCCTCACGCATGCCTTCGCCGACGTAGCGCCTGCGTTCCAGGAGCAGTTCGGTCTGCGAGCCGCGGGGTGGGACGCGGGAGACGAAGGTGGTGCTGTACGGGTCGCGGGACAGGACCGTGAGCTGTTGCGGAGTCCGGCCGTCCACGCGCAGGTGCCAGTCGGAGATGATGCGGGTGTCCCGGAAGAACAGCCCTTGGGGCAACTCCCCGTCCATGTCGCCCGTGGTGCCCGAAACACAGAACGTCGGCCCTTCGACCAAGGTCACCGTGGGGGCCGTGTGCACCGCAGGCTCGTTCTCGACGATCGTGTCGAATCCCTCGCTCATGCTTCCTCCCATGGGCAGCGGCACGGCGCACGGCGGCGTGGGTTCTTCACAGGGCCGTTACCCAGGCATCCGAGCCGTACGCGCGCACCGACCCGGGGGAGGGGCGGGGGCGGGAGTCAGCCCGTCGGCGCGGTCCCCGTCCTGATCCGGTCCAGCAGGCCCGCGTGGTGCAGCTCGGCTATGGGAGCGAGGAAGTCCGGGTGGCGCAGCAGGGTGCTCGCCTGCCGGTCGTGTTCCGCGGGGTCGAGCAGGCGGCGGAAGGAGACGGGCACAGCGCCCACGTGCACCGTCCCGGTGAGCGCCTCCGTGGCCGCGGACGCCAGGGGCGGAGCGCTCAGCAGGCAGGCCGCCCAGCTGGCGACGACTTCGTCGACCCACGTGCGCCACGCGTCGCCCCGGGCGTCAGCGTCCGCCGGGGCGTCGGCGTCCCTGCCGGTGTGCGTGTCCTCGCCGGAGGCGGCGTCCGCGCCGGTGATCCAGTCGAGCCGTCCCGAGCCGCCCGGTCCCGTCAGCGCGACCAGCGCCACATCGAGTTCGGTCGGGTAGCGCAGCCATGCCGCGACGGTCACGGCCTGCCGGGCCTGCGCCTCGGCGAGGCTGCGCTCGAGGGCGCCCGCGCCGGAGGGGTAGGCGCGGGTGAGCCACTGGGTGGTCGCCGCTATCAGCGGGGACAGGGAGAAGTCTGCGGGCACGGCGGGCCATCCGGAGGGTGCGCGGAGCGGGGTAGATGCACCGTAACCGCCGGATCGCCCGAAATGGAATGGCGTACGCCGCGACCGGGCCGTGGGATGACCCACACGGGACGACACGCTGGGCCGTCGACAATCCCCTCTCTCGTCGGGGGACCGCGCTTTATTTGGACATGTCCGGATCGTCCTGATCATCCCGATCGAGGAGACATGTCATGGGGCACGGCGGCGACGTCATCGCAGAGCTGACCACCGACCACGAGGAAGTAGAGGAACTCTTCACCAACATCCAGGAACTGCCGTCAGGGGACCCGCGCCGCAAGCTCTACGCGGACCAGGCGACCATGGAGCTGGTCCGCCACTCCGTCGCGGAGGAGTCCTACCTGTACCCGGCGGTACGCGAGCACCTGCCCAACGGTGACGCCATCGCGGACAAGGAGCTGCGCGACCACGCCGCCGCCGAGCGGACCATGAAGGATCTGGAGAGCTGCCAGCCCGACGACCCCCGGTTCGACGTGCTCATCACCAAGCTCATGGCGGAGATCCGCGAGCACGTGGCCGACGAGGAGGACAACCTCTTCCCCCAGATGCGGACCGCGTGTCCGCCCGAAGCCCTCAACGAGCTCGGCGACAAGGTGCGTCAGGCCAAGAAGATGGCTCCGACCCGCCCTCACCCGTCCGCCCCGGACAAGCCCCCGGCCAATAAGATCCTCGCCCCCGGCGTCGGTCTCGTCGACCGGATGCGCGACGCGCTGAGCGGTCGCGGCAAGGAATCCTGAACGGCTTCCCGTGACCCGGCCCGGGACCGGCGCGGACCGGGTCCCGGCCGGGTCACCTCCGGCGTGCTCGTCAGCGGCGGAGCCGCGACGGGCGCGGGGAGCGCAGGGAAGGCAGGGAGCGCAGGGCCGTGTGCGCGGCGTTGGCTCCCGGGGCTCCGTGGACTCCCCCGCCGGGATGTGCGGTGGCGGAGGCCAGGTAGAGCCCGCGCACGGGCGTCGTGGGGCGGCCCGTGCCGGGGACCGGGCGCAAGAGCAGCTGCTGGTGCAGGTTGGTCGTGCCCTGGTTGACCGCGCCGCCGGTCAGCGCGGGGTTGAGCCGTTCCAGCTCGGGCGGGGACAGCACCCGCCGGGCGAGGACCGTCGAGCCGAAACCGGGCGCGAGGCGCTCGATCCGGGCCTCCACCCGCGCGGCGACCGCGTCCTTCTCCCGCTCGTCCCAGAGCCCCGTGATGCCGTCCTCCCCGGCGTCACCGGCGATCTCCTGCGGGACGTGGGTGTAGGCCCAGGCGGATTCCGTTCCGGACGGCGAGCGGCTCGGGTCGGCCGTGGTCATCTGGCCGAGGACGAGGAACGGCACGTCGGGCACCCTGTTCATGGCCAGCTGGGCCCCGAACCGGGTCAGGTCGTCCATCCCGTCCGCCACGTGAACGGTTCCGGCGCCGTGCGCGCCCCGCGCACTCCAGGGAATGGGGCGCGAGAGCGCCCAGTCGATCTTGACGGTCGCGAAGTCCCACTGGAAGCACCGCAGATCGGCCCGCAGCCGTGGCGGCAGGTGGTGCGCGCCGACGAGGCGCTGGTACAGCAGCGGAGCGGGTACGTCGGCCAGCACGGCCCGGCGTACGGAAATCTCGGCGCCGTCCTCGGTCCGTACCGCGACGGCCCGCCCGCCCCGGACCACCACGCGGGTCGCGGCCCGTCCGCAGCGCAGGACCCCGCCGCGGGCCTGGAAGCGCCGCACGAGCGCCGCGGTGAGCTCCCCGGCGCCACCGACGGGCACGGGGAAGCCGTACGCCTGCCCGAGCATGCACATCAGCCAGCCGAAGCCGCCGCCGAGGGCGGATTCCGGTCCGAGGTCGGCGTGCAGCGCGTTGCCCGCGACCAGGAGCCGGCCGCCCTCTCCGGCGAACCGCTCCTCCCCGAACCGGCGCGCGGGCAGCAGCATCGTGCGTGCGAGGCGCAGCCCTCCGGCGGGGCCCAGCCGGGCCGCGAGGCGCAGCCCGGCCCGGACCGGGGGGAACGGCGTGAACAGGCTCGCGGTCAGGTCGTCGCCGATGTGCTGCCAGAGGCGCCAGAGGTGCTCCCAGGCGGCGCCGTCACCGGGAGCGAACCGCCCCAGTGACGCGGCCGTCTCGTGCGGATCGTGGGCGAGGACCGCGCAGCGCCCGCCGGGCAGGGGGTGGGCGACGGTGACGGGGGCCTGGCTCCAGCGCAGCCCCTCGGCTTCCAGTCGGAGCCCCCGGATGACCGGGGAGGCGGCGGCGAGCGGGTAGAACGCGCTGAAGGTGTCGTGGACGAAGTCGGGGTGGACGGCGCGGTCGCTGCGGACCGCGCCTCCCGGCTCGTCCCGGGCCTCCACGACGACGACGTACCAGCCGGCGTCGGCCAGGAGGTTGGCCGCCACCAGGCCGTTCGGACCGGCGCCGATGACGACCGCGTCAGGCGTGGCCATGGCCATGGCCACGGGACCCGGCCCGCTCGGACTCCCCGGAGGCGTCTTCGGGCGCTTCCCCGGCCCCTTCCCCGGCCCCTTCCCCGGTCTCGACCACGCGGGCGAGCCGCGTCAGCATGCCGCGGTGCCGCAGCTGGAGGACGGCCTCGAACACGCTGTTGTGCAGCGCCCCGGCCGGTCCTCGCAGGGGATGCTCGTCCACGATGACGAGGGTGCCCTCGCCCCAGGCCTTCACCTCGATGGCGATCCGGGCGCTGCCCGCCCTGTCGGCCTTGGCCTCGAGCTCCAGGCGGTGCGGGGGTTCCAGGACGCGGACGGTCGTCCGGCCTTCGTACGCCCACGGTCCGAGCTTCAGCCGGTACCCCAGCGAGGACCCGACGCGGGGCCAGCCCCCGTCCTCCTCCCAGGAGGCCTGGGTGCCCACGACCCAGTCGGCGTACCGGTCGCCGTCGCAGAGGACCGCCCACACCTCACTCGGCGGGCGGTCGATGAGCCGGTGCTGCACTGCCATGACGGTCTCCCTGTCAGCGCTCCTGCCCTCGCGGGCCGTCTGCCCGGCGGCTACCCAGGGCGGGGCCGCTCACTCCGCCGGCCGGCGGCGTACGGCCGCCCGTACGGCCGCCCGTACCGCGAGCGCCGCCGCGCAGCCCGCGCCGACCAGGGCCGTGCCCCGCCGCAGCGCCGTACGCGGGCCGCTGCCGCGCCCTCCGCGCACGGCCGCGCTCGGCCCGGACGGCACGTACAGCGTGCCGGTGGTCTGCGGTGCGGTACCGGGCTCCGCCAGGTAGGCCCGCTCGGTGCGCAGCGTGATGGCGCCTCGGGTGAGGCCGGGGGCGAGGGCGTAGGCGACCGTCAGGGAGCGGGCGTACGGGCCGGCCGGTATCCGGGGCCTCGGACGCCGGACCGCGCCGATGACGGCGCGTGCGACCCGCTCGGGCGTGGCGAGCGGTGGCAGGGAGCGGACATGGCGGCCCGTGTGGTTGGCGGCGTGGCGGAAGAAGGGCGTGTCGACTCCCACCGGCAGCACGGTGCACACCTTGATGCCGTGCGCCGCCGGGGACAGGGAGATCTCCTCGCGCAGTACCTCGTCGAAGGTGATCACGGCCGCCTTGGACATCGCGTAGGCCGACATGTACGGCGCCTGGACCACGCCGCCCAGCATGGAGGAGACGTCGACGATCAGGCCGTGGCCCTGGGACCGCATCACCGTGAGGGCGGCGCGTGCCCCGTGGACGGTGCCCATGACGTTCACGTCGAACAGGCGGCGCAGGTCGGCGGGGGGTGTCCGGTCGATCCGGCCCAGGATGCCCACGCCCGCCGCGTTCACCCAGACGTCGACACGGCCGTACCGGGAAACGGCCGCCGCGGCGAGCGCGTCCACGGCCGCGGCGTCGCTGACGTCGACGGGGACGGCGAAGCCCTCCGCCAGGCGGTGCGCGGCCGTGCACTGGGCGGCCACCTGGTCCAGCGCCTCCTGGCTGCGCGCGGCCAGGACGACCCGGGCCCCGCACCGGGCGAAGGCGAGCGCGGTGGCACGGCCGATTCCGCTGGACGCCCCGGTGACCACGACGACGAGCTCTCGCATCCTCATGCCGCTGCTCCTCATGCGCTGCTCCCCATGCCGCTTCTCCCATGTCACCGGGCGTCTGACCGGGATCGCGGGCTCCATGCCCCGCCTGTTTAGCGCCGGTCCAGGAGGAAAGCCGCACATCAGGACGTACAGGCAACGCAGGCATACGGACCCATGGAGCGCCTGATGAGTGAAGGCCAGATGGCAGACGACGCGTATCAGCCGACGGGAACCAACGAGGAGCAGGAGGACGCGGCGCCGCTGGACCTCCAGAACGCGGTGGACGAGCGGACGTACGACGACATGCTGGACGAGGGTTACTCGCCTCCGGAGAGGCCGCTGGGCGTCACCAAGCACGGTACGACGGCCGCGGAGCGACTGGAGGGCCAGTCCTTGGACGAGCGGCTGTCCCAGGAGGTCCCGGACGTGGCGGAGCCCGCCGGGGACGGTCTCGGAGACCTGCCGAACGGGGCCGGGGAACCGGTGGCCGACGCCGAGGCGGGCACGGCTCGCGCCGGGCGCCTGGTGGCTCCCGACGAGGGTGCGCACACCGATACGACGAAGGAACTCGTCGCCTCCGACGAGGGCATCGACGGCGGGGCCGCGAGCGCCGAGGAGGCGGCGATGCACGTATTCGAGGAGGAGGAGCCGGACATCCCTTAGGCCCGGTCCCGGCGCCCGGCGCCCGGCCAGGAAGAACATGCCGCAGCTCGGAGCGGGAGAGCGCCGCGCACGTCGGCGGTCCGGGCCCGCGGCCAGGACGAGCCTCTCGCGTGTGGTCCGCCTCCAGATCAACGGCCGCGTCCACGGCGAGACCTGGTTCACGCCGGACTGCCGAGAGGACCGCTGAGAACGCTGAGAACGCTGAGAACGCTCCCGACATTGACCGGATCCAGCGCACCGGCGGCGCGGGGCGAACACTAAGATCACGGCATGGTCACAGCCCGCCCGCCCCGTGCGCCGCGGGCCCGCGCTTCGGCGGGTCTGCTGCGCCTGCTCGGGCTGACCGTGCTGCTGCTGGGGATCCTCCACACGCACGGCGCCGACCCGCAGAGCATCGCCGGCCACGCGAACCCGGGGGCGCCGTCCGCCTCCGCCCTGACGGACGGCGGCGGCAGGGGCGCGGGCGCGGCCATACCGGCCGCCGCCCCCTTCGACCGGCACGAGTCCCATCACCCGGCGCACGAGTGCGTCCCCAGGCCGCCACGGCCCGGGGCCGCGGTGGAGGCGCCTCTTGCCGTGCCGGCCGCCGTCGCGCGGTACGCCGCGCAGAGCTGTCCGGACCGTGCGGCCCGTGACAGGGCCGCTTCGGCCGGGCCCGCGCCGACGCGGACGACCGCCTCAGCCGTTCTCCAGGTGTAGGTGACGCGGGATTTCGTCATACCCGCGATCTCCTGCCGCACGGAGGAACTGTGCAACGCCCTTCCCGCCCACTCCCACACCCACGCCGACGCCCTTCCCGCCCATGCCCGGCGCACCCGGGCTCGTCCTGGGCCCGTGCCCTGCTCGTCGCCGTCCTGGGCGCGCTCCTGCTCGTGTCCGTCCACTGCTCCACCTCCCTCCTGGGCGAAGGCCCCCGGCACGGCGCGTCCTTCACCGCCCCGGCCACCGGACCCGAGCCGGACGGGCCCGGACATCCCCGTCAGGAGCACGGCTCCGCCTGCGCCTCCCCCGGCCTGACCCCCAAGGCGCCCGGTGGGACCCACCTCGACGCGGACGCGGCGGGGACGCTCACGCTCACCGCCGCGGCCGACCAGCCGTCGGCGGCCACCGCCCCGTCCGCACCGCCCTGTGCGGACGGGGCGCCGATACCCCGGTCCGGCCGGTCCACGCTGACCAGCGTGTGCCGATGGCGCATCTAGGCCGCTCGCTCACAGCCGTGCACCACGGCTGACACGCGCATCCGAGCGACTCCCTGACGCACCATCGAGCGAGAGCGGAACCCATGCATCCCTTTTCGACCACCGACGTCACACCTCCGGCCCGCACCACCCTGTCCGGCCTGGTCGGCAACACTCCCCTACTGCGCGTGTCGGAACCCCTGTCCCCGGCCGGGCGCGGATTCTGGGCGAAGCTGGAGGGCTTCAACCCCGGCGGCATCAAGGACCGTCCCGGCCTGCACATGGTCGAACGCGCCCGCGCCCGCGGCGACCTGAAGCCGGGGGCCCGGATCATCGAGTCGACCAGCGGCACCCTCGGCCTCGGTCTGGCCCTGGCCGGCATGGTCCACGGACATCCGGTCACCCTCGTCACCGACCCGGGCCTGGAGACCTCCATGACCAGGCTGCTGACGGCCTACGGGGCCCAGGTCAACGTCGTCGCCGAACCGCACCCCACGGGCGGCTGGCAGCAGTCCCGCCGTGACCGCGTCACGCAGCTGATGGCGCGGCACCCCGGCTCCTGGTGCCCCGACCAGTACAACAATCCCGACAACACCACCGCCTACACCCCGCTGGCGTTCGAACTGGCCACCGAACTCGGGCACATCGACGTGCTGGTGTGCAGCGTGGGCACCGGTGGGCACTCGGCCGGCGTCTCGCGGGCCCTGCGACGGCTCCACCCCGGCCTGAGGCTGGTGGGAGTGGACACCGTCGGCTCCACGATCTTCGGCCAGCCCGCCCGGACCCGGCTGATGCGCGGCCTCGGATCGAGCATCTACCCGCGGAACGTCGCCTACGAGCAGTTCTCCGAGGTGCACTGGGTCGCCCCGGCCGAGGCCGTGTGGGCCTGCCGCCAGCTGGCCGCGTCCCACTACGCCACCGGAGGATGGAGCGTCGGCGCGGTCGCCCTCGTGGCCGGCTGGCTGGCCCGCACCCTGCCCGACGGCGTCCGTATCGCCGCGATCTTCCCCGACGGGCCGCAGCGCTACCTGAGCACCGTGTACGACGACGACTACTGCGCCGCCCACGGTCTCCTCGACTCCCCTCCCGCCGAGGAACCCGACGTGATCGGCCGCCTGGACGAGAAGGAGGTCAGCCGCTGGACCCGCTGCACCGCCGTGGTCGACCCGCTCACCCTGAGCGGCGCGGCGCGCGGGGAGCGGGCCCGATGAAGGGCACCCTGGCGCAGGTCCGCTCGTACGAACGCAGCGTCCAGCTCCTGATGGTGAACCAGTTCAGCATCAACCTGGGCTTCTACATGCTCATGCCCTACCTGGCCACGCACCTGGCCGGGCCGCTGGGGCTGGCCGGCTGGACGGTCGGGCTGATCCTCGGCGTACGCAACTTCAGTCAGCAGGGCATGTTCCTCATCGGCGGGACGCTGGCCGACCGCTACGGCTACAAGCCCATGATCATCGCCGGGCTGGTGCTGCGCATCGCCGGGTTCGCCACCCTCGGGCTGGTCGACTCCGTGCCCGCCCTGTTCGCCGCCTCGGCCGCGACCGGGCTGGCCGGAGCCCTGTTCAACCCTGCCACCCGGGCGTACCTGGCCGCGGACGCGGGTGAGCGCCGCGTCGAGGCCTTCGCCCTGTTCAACGTCTTCTACCAGGCCGGCATCCTGCTGGGCCCCCTGGTGGGCATGGTGCTGACGGGGGTCGACTTCCGCGTGACCTGCCTGGTGGCGGCCGGCATCTTCGCGCTGCTGAGCGTCGTACAGATCCGCGCCCTGCCGGCGCGCCGGGGCAACGACGCGAACGACGGGAAGGACGGGATGGGCGACCGGTCCGAGGGCGTGCTCACCCAGTGGCGCGGCATCCTGGCCAACCGCCCGTTCCTGCTCTTCTCCGTGGCCATGATCGGCTCGTACGTCATGACCTTCCAGGTCTACCTGGCCCTCCCGCTGGAAGTCCGGCGACTGGGCGGCGAGGGCCGGTTCGCCGCAGCCGCGGTGGCGGCACTGTTCGCCGTCTCGGGACTGAGCACGATCCTCTTCCAGACCCGGGTGACCGCCTGGTGCAAGGCCCGTACGGAGCCGGGCCGCGCGCTCACCTGGGGGCTGCTGACCATGGCCGTCGCCTTCGTGCCGCTGCTGGCGGCCACGACGGTGCCCGTGCCGGACTCCGGACCGGTCCGGTGGCTGCTGGCCGCCGTACCGCCCACGCTGTCCGCCCTGCTGCTGGCGCTGGGCACGATGATCGCCTACCCGTTCGAGATGGACACCATCGTCCGGCTCAGCGGCGACCGGCTGGTGGCCACCCACTACGGCCTGTACAACACCATCTGCGGCGTCGGCATCGCGCTCGGCAACCTCCTCACCGGGGCGGCGCTGGACGCGGCGCGCGCCGCCGGAGTGCCGGCGCTGCCGTGGCTGGCGCTGCTCCTGCTCGGCCTGGGCTGCGCGGCCGCCCTGTACGGCCTCCACCGCACCGGCCGCCTCGCACCGCCCGTACGCGGCGCCGAACCGGAGGCCGCGACGGTCTGACCGCCCGCCCCATGCCGGCGGCCGGCCCTCTCGAGGGGAGGGCCGGCCCTCGGGTCAGGGGCAGCCGATGCGGGTGTCGCCCGATGTCGTTGCCGCTGAGGCCGAGCCCGGCGCGTAGGTCCTGGCCGGGCAGCCCGGGGCGCCCGTCCCGGGCCCCGGTTCGGCGGCACGTCCGCGTGGGGCATGATCGGGGGATGTCAGATCTCATCATTGCCGCCTGCGACGGAGCGGCGAAGGGTAACCCCGGGCCGGCCGGATGGGCGTGGGTCATCGCCGACGCGCAGGGCCGTCCCGAGCGTTGGGAGGCCGGTCCGCTGGGACGGGCCACCAACAACGTCGGGGAGCTGACCGCCCTCCAGCGCCTGCTGGAGGCGGTCGCTCCGGGGACGGCCATGCAGGTGCGGATGGACTCCCAGTACGCGATGAAGGCCGTGACGCAATGGCTGCCCGGCTGGAAGCGCAACGGGTGGAAGACCGCGTCCGGGCAGCCCGTCGCCAACCGCGAGCTCGTCGAGCAGATCGACCGGCTGCTGACCGAGCGGGAGGTGACGTTCCTGTACGTCCCGGCGCACCGCGAGGACGGCGACCACCTGAACGCCATCGCCGACCAGGCCGCCAGTGACGCCGCCGTCACCCAGCAGGCCGCCGGTACGGCCCTCGGGACCGCGGAGATGCCCGTGCCCGCGCCGGCCCGCAGTGCGCCGTCGCGGCAGAAGTCCGGTGCGGCGAAGAAGACCGCGTCCGGGGGCGCCGCGACGTCCGGCGGGGCCGCGGGCACGGGCGGGGCCAGGGCCATCAAGGCGAAATTTCCGGGTACCTGCCCGTGCGGGCAGCCCTACGCGGCCGGTGACCTGATCAGCAAGAACGGGAACCGCTGGGGCCACCAGGCCTGCGCCGCCGCCACCGGCTGAGCCGCCTTCAGGAGGGTTCCGGCTGCTGCTCCGGAGGGGTTCCGCCGCCTTTGCCTCCGCCCTTCGCGCCCTTGTCCGTTCCGTGGGCCCGCTTGCCCTCCGGGGGCTTCTTGCCCGTGTTCGCGGCCTTGAGGGACTGGCTGTCCTGCGGGGTGGCCCCGCCCTTGTCGCTGCGCCGCAGCGCGGGATCCTGTGGTTTCGACACGTCGACTCCTCCCGGGTTGAGATGACCGATCGCCGGCTACAGCTGCGACTGCCCGGCAGGAGCCGTCCGACACCCCGGACGCGTGACGGTTTTCCGCGGGCCGGTCCGCGCGGCCCGGCCCTTCGACGGGACCGGCCCCGAGGGGTCACTCTGTAAGCAGCGGGACATGCCGCGCCAGGGCCCGTCGGAGAAGGAGATGTCCTCATGACGAACCAGGTGACCGTGGGCCTGGACGGCTCCCCCGAAAGCACCGCCGCCGCCCGCTGGGCGGCCCACGAGGCCGGGCTCCGCGGCGCGACCCTGGACGTGGTCCACGCCGAGGAATGGCTGGAGAATCCGCCGCTTCCCGTCACGACCACCGAAGAACGCCGGCACTGGGCCGAGGACCTCCTGAGCGACACGGCCGGGGAGCTGCGCCGTGAGCACCCTTCGCTGACGGTCGTCACGCGCCGGGTGGGCGGGCTGCCTTCCCTTGCCCTCGCCGAGGCGGCCCGGGATTCGGACATGCTGGTGCTCGGCTCGCGCGGGCTCGGCAGCATCGCCGGTTTCCTCGTCGGATCCACCGGCTCGGCCACCATCGCCGAGACCGAGCGCCCGGTGGTGCTCGTGCGGTCCGCGGACGATACGGGGTTCCCGCCCGGCGGCGTCACCGACCGTGGTCCGGTCGTGGCCGGAGTGGACATCCACGGGGCCTGCGACAGGGTCCTGGCCTTCGCCTTCGAAGAGGCCTCCCGTCGCGACGGTGCGCTCACCGTCATCCATGGCTGGGCCCCGCCGCCGATCCTGAGCTACGCACCGGCGCTCGATCCCGGGATTCAGCTGGAGATGGCGCACAGCATCGCCAGGACGATGGAGGAGGCCCTGGATCCGTGGCGCGAGCGGTTTCCTTCCGTGAACGTCGATCCGCGCGCCGTCCTCGGCCCGGCCGCGACCCAGATCCTCGACGCCGGGCAGGGCGCCGCCCTCGTCGTCGTCGGCCGGCGCATCCGCCGGTCCCCCTTCGGCATCCACATCGGCCCCGTCGCGCACGCCGTGATGCACCACGCGAACTCACCGGTCGCCATCGTCGCCCACGACTGAGGCCGAGAGGTGCCTTCGCGGACGGTCAGCAGGTGTCCCGCGTCCTCTTCCGCTCCGCCCAAGGCCGTTAGGCTCGGGGGCTGAACGGCCGTCACCACCAGGGGATCACACCATGCCGATGCACCAGCCGGGTCTGCCCGAGGACCTTCCGCCCGCCGAACTGCTGTGGGCGAGCTGGGCGTTGGTCGCCGTGCTGGAGGCTACCTCCGAGGCGGAGAGCCGGGGCGTTCACCGCACCGGGCACTGGATCGACGAGGCCGGGCTCCACCTCGACGACTGCGGCTGCACCTGGTGGACCTTCGCCCGGCTGGGCGAGGGGCGTTACGTGCTCTACGGCGAGGACGAGTCGAGCGGGGTCAAGTGGCACGAGCCCGCCGTCGACATGCTGGCGAACGGCCCCGACTGGCTCCCGTACGAGACCCTGCGCGATCTGCTGGACGGCTGCGAACTGGGCTGCGTCTACTGGTACGAGAACGGCGCCTGGGCCCGCGCGCCCTACCCGGCGGACCTGGAGGACGACGGCCTGGACTGCGGCATCAGCCGCTTCGCGGTGCGCCAGGAGGTGCTGGGCCTGCTCGCCGGCCGCCTGGGCGACTGCGCCTGCGACCCCGCCCGGGCTTCGGGCCGCGCCGCGACGGACCTCCTGGACGCCGCGGGCTCGTACGGGCTCGCGCCCGAGGAGCTGGAGTCGCTCGCCTGCGACCACTGGGACCTGCCGGCCGTGCGGCGGGCACTGAGCCTCTCCGGCCTGGCGGGCGAAGCCGTCCACACGTAGGCGGCGAAGACCGGGCCTGGAGCTATGCGGGTTCGGCGGCGACGATGTCGAGGAGGCCGGGGAAGCGCCGTTCGATGTCGGCACGGCGGAGGGCGGCCATCCGGCTGTTTCCCCGGTCCACCTGCCGGATCAGTCCGGCCTCGCGCAGGGTTCGGAAGTGATGCGTGACGGTCGCCTTCGAGACCGGAAGTCCGAAGGAGCTGCACGTCCGCGCGGCCCCGTCAGGGCCCGTCGCCAGCTCGCGCACCACGTGGCGGCGCAGCGGGTCGGCGAGGGCGGACAACACCGCACCGAGCTCGATCTCCTCGACGGCCGGGTGGCCCTCGTCATCGGGCATACGAAATCGACTCCTCCGAAGGTAAGGCTTGCATCGTACCTTCGGGGCTTGCTAGCGTCCACAGGTACGAGATCGATCGTACCTTTCGAGGAGAGTGCACCCATGGACCAGCCGTTCACCCTGATCGGTACCGCCCGGCCCAAACCCGAGCGCGCGGCGGAGCTGAAGCAGCTCCTCCTCTCGTTCGTCGAGCCGACCCGACAGGAGCCCGGCTGCCTGGAGTACCACTTCCACGAGGACCGCGACGCACCCGGAGTCTTCGTCTTCTACGAAGCGTGGCGCTCCCGGGCCGACCTCGACGCCCACCTCGCCCTCCCGCACCTGCGGGCCTTCTGGGAGCGGCGGATGGACTACCTGCGGACCGATCTGGAGATCCGCTTCCTCACCATGCACAGCCCCTACCAGCGGTCCTGATGAATCGTCAGCACAGCGGGGTCGTCAGCACAGCGGGGCCGTCAGTACAGCGGGCCGGAGGGGAACATGTGGTCCGGCGGGAAGGGGTCCGGGAAGACGGGAGCCGGCTGAGGGGCCGTCCCGCCCTGCCGGGCGGCCAGCCGGCCGGGCCATTCCACGGCCCACATGAGGCCGGCGGCCCCGGCCAGCTGCCAGAAGCCGTCGATGTGCAGCCGGGGCTCGGTGACGGCGAGGAGGTCGCAGAGCAGCCACAGCAGCAGGCAGTGATAGGCGACGAGGACGAGCGAGGCGACGCCGGGCACCGGCAGGGACAGCGTGAGGCGCGGCATCATGAACAGGCACGCCACCACGCACAGCGTGAGCGCCTGGCGCCAGCCCGGCGCGGCATCGAGGCGGACGCCGTCGAGCAGGAGTGCGGCGAGCGCGAGGCCCGCGGCGTTGAGGGCGACGGCGGCGAGCCAGTTCACTCCCGCCCGCCTGGTACGGCTGCGGAACAGGGCGAAGAAGATCCGCACCGTGGTCGCCACCGCCGCGACGACCAGCCCGGACACGAAGACCGGCCACAGGCCCGTCAGCCGCGCCGGCAGACCCACCGCCCAGCTGATCGCCACGCCGGCCCAGAGCGCGAGCGGATACACGGCGAGCGGGGTGAGCAGCCTACTCAGGATGCTCAGCACTCCGGGGAACCTCAGGCGGCGGTCCGTCAGGCTCGACGTCACCAGCACCACCGTCGTGAGGCATACGGCCGTCAGCGCCACCGCGAGCACCTGCGGGCCGCGGGCCTCGCCCGTCAGCCGGAAGTCGACGACCACGAGCGCCGCCACCCCTACCCCGACGGCCACCGAGGCCAGTCGCAGCAGCGTCGTGCCGCTCCACCACCGTCCGGACCGTGAACTGGCATCGGAAGTCATCAGCCCACCCCTCGCTCGTCGTTGACATCCCCCTTAAGGCATGCCCGGCCCGAAACCTCCGCCTCAGTCGAGCTCCCCGAGCGTGCGGGCCGCGCGCAGGGCGAGCCACACCTCGGCGAGATCGCGCGTGGCCGACAGGTCCCGGCCGCTCAGAGCGCTGAAGCGGCGCAACCGGTAGGCGAGGGTGTTCGGATGGACGTGCAGCGCTCGCGCCGCCTTCTCGCCGCTCCGGTCGCGTTCCAGCCAGGTCAAGGTGGAGGTGACGAGCGCGCCACCGTGCTGGGTGTCGTACCGCAGGACCGCTCCGAGCACGTGCTCCACCAGCCCGCGCAGTACGGCCGGGTCCTCGTGCAGCCACCGGTCGGTCGTGTCGCCGCCGAACACCACGATCGGCCGACCCGAATCGACGGCGTGGGCCAAGGCCCAGGACGCCTCGCGGCGGGGCACGCTGAGCGTGGCTCCGGGGGCGAAGGGGCGGGAGACCCCGACCGTGGTGAAGGGCGGCGCCGTCGGCGTACGGAGCACCGCGCAGGAGTCGGGCAGCAGGACGTACAGCTCCTCGTGGCGGCGCAGTACGAGGTACGGGGTGCCGTCCTCGTCGAGCGCGGACACCACCGCGGTGTCGTCCAACGGGCCGCCGGATCCACGCAGCACGGCGAGCACGACCCGCGTGTCGGCGGCGAACCCGGCGCGGGCCAGGCGCCTGCGGGCGGTGTCCGGATCGAGCACGTCCTGGAGGAGCTCGGCCAGCGTTTCGGCGCCCTGGCGGCGCAATGTCTCGCGTTCGTGGCGCACCATCGTGACCTGGAGGGCCGCGACGGTGGCGATGTGCTGGACGACGGCGAGGCCGGCGGGCTGGGTGTGCTCCCGTTCGATGGCCAGCAGGTACCCGGCGGGTCCGCCGGGCGCGGGGACCGCGAGCACGTAGCCGCCGGGGACCGCCGGCGGCGGGTCGGAGGAGGCCGGCAGCAGGGCCGCGTACCGGCTTTCGGGGACGGGCACGCCGGGGAGCAGGGGGCCGCCCTGGGGCGTCTGGAGGTAGAGCGAGTATCCGGAGAGCCGTTCCAGCCGCCGGAAGAGTTCCGCGGCCGTCATGTCCTCGGCGGCGAGCCAGCGCAGGGCGCCGAAGACCTGGAGCTGCGCGCCGAGGCGCTGGCGGGCGTCCGCCTGCACGACCGCGGCGACCTCCTGCGCGACCGCGATGAACGGGACTTGCAGGGGCAACTCCAGTACGGGTATGGCCCGTTCCTCCGCAGCGGCGAGGAACCCCGGGTGCAGTGGAGGTACGCGCAACCCGGCGGAGAGCGTGAGGGCGGCGACTCCGGCGTCGTGGAGCCGCTCCAGGTAGGCGCGCTGCCGGGCGGCGGCGCGGGGGACGCCGATCCCCGTCGTCATGATCAGTTCCGCTCCGAGGAGCCATGGCGTCGGATCCTCCAGCTCGCTCACGTGGGCCCAGGCGACGGGCCGGTGGAGCCCTGCCCCGCCGGCGAGCACCCGCAGTTGGAGCGAGGGCGAACGTACGAGGTCCTCGACACGAGGTGGTGCCGTGCGCGTGCGCGTCATCGGCACATCGTCGTTTGTGGCCGGAGACAAAGGAAGGCCTCCGCTTTGAACGCCGCTCCAATTGTTAACCGGGGGACTGCGACCGCACACTCTGGCTCTGTTCGCCGGGTTCGAGGTGGTCCCGGCCGCATCCCCAGGAGGCGATATGACGTCCGAGACCCTCACGGGTCCGTCGGCCGAGCCCAGCGGTTCCGGTGCGATAGAGAGCCGTTCGATCGAGCACGTCCCCTTCGCGGACCGCCGCGGCAAGGTCTGGCAGCAGGGCCCCTTCTGGTTCCTCGGCAACTTCCAGCCCTTCACCCTCGCCATCGGTTTCATCGGGCCGGGGCTCGGACTCCCGCTCGGCTGGACGGTGCTGGCCGGCGCGCTGGGCATCCTGCTGGGCACCTTCTTCATGGCCTTCCACGCCAGCCAGGGTCCGCGGCTGGGACTGCCCCAGATGATCCAGTCCCGGGCGCAGTTCGGGTACCGCGGCGTCGTGGTGACGCTGGGGGCGACGCTGTTCACCTTCGTCGGGTTCAACGTCGTCGACACGATCATCATCGGCGGCGGACTGGAGTCCATCTTCGGGTGGAGCTCCACCGCCGTCGGGATCGGCATCACGATCGCCGCGGTGGCTCTCGCCGTCTACGGACACGACTGGCTGCACCGGGCGTTCCGCGTGCTGTTCTGGCTGTCGGCCCCGTGCTGGCTCCTGCTGACGGCAGGCGTCGTCACCGGCCAGGTGACCGGCCCGACGGGAGCAGCACCGGGTGGCGGCGGCTTCACGTGGGTGGCCTTCATGGTGCAGTTCACCGCCGCGGCGAGCTACAACATCACGTACGCCCCGTACGTCTCCGACTACTCGCGCTACCTGCCCCGCTCCACCAAGACCTCACACATCATCACCTCCGTGTTCTGGGGCGCCGCCGGCTCCCCGATGTGGCTGATCCCGCTCGGCGCCTGGATGGCCGTCTCCCTCGGTGTCACCGAACCGCTGACGGGAATCCGGGACGCGGGGAACCAGGTGGTGGGAGGCCTCGGGACCGTACTGGCCGTCCTGTCGGTGCTGGCCCTGGTGGCCACCATGGGGCTCAACGCCTACAGCGGCATGCTGACGGTCCTCACCGGCATCGACTGCGTCCGCCCCATCAGGCCGACCCGCTCGGCGCGGATCGCGACGATCACCGGCCTGGCCCTCGTGTGGTCGGTCCTGGGCATCGCGGTGTTCACCGACTTCACCACGGCGCTCGGCAATTCCCTGCTCCTCATGCTCTACCTGCTGGTCCCGTGGACGGCTGTGAACCTCGTCGACTACTTCTTCGTCCGGCGCGGGCACTACGCCATCACCCACCTGTTCCGGCCGGACGGGATCTACGGCACGTGGGCGTGGCGCGGTCTGGCGGCGTACGGGGCCGGGCTGGCCGCGATGGCGCCGTTCATGGTGCTCAGCTTCTTCACCGGGCCCGTGGCGCAGGCGCTCGGCGGGATCGACGTGGCGTTCCTGGTCGGGCTCGCGGTCTCCGGGGCCCTGTACTACGGCCTGACACGCTCCCTCGACCTGTCGGCGGAGGAACCGGCGGTGGCCGCCAGCGAGCGGGAACTGGCCGGGCAGGGGCAGGCGGAGGACGGGCGTCCCGCCGTGGACGATCGTGCGGCGGTGGACGGATGAGCGCCGCCGACCCCACGGCCGCGGAGGCTCAGGTCCGCAGGGCGGCGGCGGATCTCGTCGCGGCCTTCGCCGCCCACGACACGGACCGGTACTTCGCCGCCTTCGCCCCGGACGCCACCTTCCTCTTCCCCACCGAGCCGCGGGTCCTGACGGGCCGCGCCGAGTACAGGGTCCGCTGGCGCTCCTGGGAGGCCTCCGGGTTCAAGGTCCTGGGCTGCCGTACGTACGACACCGACGTACGCGTCGTCGCCGAAGGCCTGGCGGTGCTCACCCACCGGGTACGCACCCGCCTCGCCGGAACCGACGAGCTGCGGGAGCGGGAGACCGTCGTCTTCCGCCGCGAACCGGACGGGCGCTGGCTCGCCGTGCACGAACACCTCTCCCCGGAACGTCACACCGACCCACCCCAGGAGTGAAGGCCGGGATTCCCACGCAAGATCAGAGACGGACCGCCATCTGATCGTTGGAGGCGGCCGACCGTCAAGCGCTCACCCGGCAGGGCCTCCTGGCGACGCGGTCGCCAAGAGGCCCTGTTCGGCTACGCCTTGCGGAGCCGGCCGATGATGCCGTCGAGGTCGAGGGCGAACATGTCGGACCGGATGAAGTGTCCGCCCGGCCTCTCGTGCGACTCGTGCGGGATGCCGGCGTTGTCCAGGTGCCACCGGAACTCCCGCTGGCCGGCGAGTACCTGCTCCTCGTTGAACCGGTCCTCGATCGTCTCGGGACTGGTACCGGCGACCAGGAAGACCCGCTTGTGCCGGTAGCTCTCGATGCGCTGGACCGGGTTGTCCGCGTTGACCCTGGCCTGGTCGAACGGCGCGCCGTAGACGAAGCCGCCGCCCAGCTCCACGGCCCAGGAGGACGCGTTGGCCCAGTGCACGACCGCGTCCCCGTCCCGGCGCAGGCTGGCGGGGCCGGAATGGGAACTGACCGAGGCGAAGTGGCCGTAGTACTTGGCCGCGTACTTCAGCGCGCCGAAGCCGCCCATCGAGAAGCCGGAGACGGCGCGGCCGTCGTACTCGGCGTACGTCCGGAAGTTCGCCTCGACCCACGGGAGCAGCTGGTGGATGTGGAAGGTCTCCCAGTTGCGCGGGCCGACGTTGGAGCTGACGGGGTTGGAGTACCAGCCCGCGCGTCCGCCGTCGGGCATCACCACGATGATCGGCTTGCCGGCGGTCCAGGCTCGGATGCCCTCGCGGTCGAAGGTGATGAAGTCCTGGTTGCCGCCGTGGAACAGGTAGAGGACGGGGTACGTGCGGCCGCTGTGGTGGTAGTCGTCGGGCAGCAGGACGTTGACGGCCGGCCTCCAGCCGATCGCGCTGGTCTCGAACCGGTAGTACCACATGCGGGGATCGCTCTCCATGCGCTCCACGATGTGCAGCCCGGGGATGTCGCCGACAGCATTGGCTGTGGACGCGGTCGCGATGACGCTCGCGCCGCCGAGGGCCATCGCCGCGGAGAGTCCGCCGACGGACTTCAGGAGAGTCCTACGGGTGGGGCGCTGCTCGTTCACAATGATCTCCTGGTCGATAAGTGAGTGATGATGACGGTTCGTCAGTTGGTGGTGATCCAGGTGCCCCTGTCCGGGTGCCAGTGGATCGTGCCGTTCTGGAACTGCTGCGCCTTGCCGCCCGCCTCGTCCGTCTCGTCGGTGACGGCGTAGCCCAGCACCCGCTCGTGCCCGGCCGCGTGGAACGCGTCGTAGATCGCCCCGTGCACCACATGGGCGCCGGTCTGCGGTGACCACAGGAACAGCCCCCGCTCGAAGAACTGGTAACGGCCCCGGCTCCCGCCCGGCGACTGCGCCCCCTCGGCCTCGTCCATCGTCGGGAAGCCCCAGCGGCGCTCCGCGTCCGTCGCCCAGAACTTCCCCAGAATGTCCCCGTAGATCGCGTGCGCCACGTCCGGACGCCAGATGACGATCCCGTTCTGGAACCCCTGGAACCGCCCGCCCAGCGAGGAATCGCGTTCGCCGGAGACCGGCCAACCCAGGGCGCCGCCGGGGCCGCCCAGGCTGTCGTACTTCGCCGCGATCGAGCCGTACGGCATCAGGTCGTCGAGTGCGTTGTAGCGGCGGGGCGAGAACCCCCGGAGCCCGTCACCCCACACCCGCTCCTCGGCCACCTGCCCGAAGTCGTACGTCTCGCGCACCACCGGCTGCGTGTGGCCCGCGTCCGCCCACCGGACGAACAGCGCCACGTGGTCCGTGCCGCCCGAGTCACGCAGCAGCGCGTCACCGGGTTGCAGGTCGTGCGCGGGGATCTCGACCGTGACGTCCCACAGGCCCCAGGTGGTCAGGGACGTGTTCAGGTGCCAGGCCATCGACACGAAGCCCGAGCAGTCGGGGCGGTAGCAGCCGAACTGGTTGTTGTGACAGCCGCTCTGGCTGTACGGGACCCGCTCGGCGATCCACGACCACGCGCGGTCCATCACCTCGCCCCGCCCGATCGACCCGCCGGGCTCGGACGCGCTCGCGGCCGGCGCCGCGGTCAGGCTGAGGGCGATGGCCGCCAGCGTCAGCGTCAGCGCCCCGATCACACGCTGAAGGATCAGCGATCTCATGGCTGTCTCCTGGTCAGTTGGTGGTGATCCAGGTGCCCCTGTCCGGGTGCCAGTGGATCGTGCCGTTCTGGAACTGCTGCGCCTTGCCGCCCGCCTCGTCCGTCTCGTCGGTGACGGCGTAGCCCAGCACCCGCTCGTGCCCGGCCGCGTGGAACGCGTCGTAGATCGCCCCGTGCACCACATGGGCGCCGGTCTGCGGTGACCACAGGAACAGCCCCCGCTCGAAGAACTGGTAACGGCCCCGGCTCCCGCCCGGCGACTGCGCCCCCTCGGCCTCGTCCATCGTCGGGAAGCCCCAGCGGCGCTCCGCGTCCGTCGCCCAGAACTTCCCCAGAATGTCCCCGTAGATCGCGTGCGCCACATCCGGACGCCAGATGACGATCCCGTTCTGGAACCCCTGGAACCGCCCGCCCAGCGAAGCGTCCTCCTCGGCGCGGACGGGCCACCCGAGCGGGCCGCCGGGGCCGCCGAGGCTGTCGTACTTCGCCCCGATGGAGCCGTACGGCTGGAACGCCTCGTCCCGCATCGCCCGCGCGACGCCCTCCGCCTGGTCGTACCGCTCCGGGTAGGCGGAGCGCTGGACGGCCTGCGCGAGCTGCCCGGCGGTGCCGCCCTCCTCCCCGGGCTCCATCTGCTGGGCCACCTCGAAGAACTTGTTCGCCGCGTAGTCGACGTCGAGGACCTGTTCGGGCGTGCCCCAGCCCTGCGAGGGCCGCTGCTGGAAGACGCCGAGCGAGTCGCGGTCCCCGCACGCCAGGTTGTTCATACGGGACTCGACCCAGCCCGTCTCGAAGCCGGCGAGCATCACTTTGTCGGACACGCCCCGTCGCTGGCCGACCTCGTAGACCTTGCGGGTCACCGCGATGTCCCGCTCGGCGGGGATGGCGCAGTACGCCTCGGCCGGCGCGGCATGCCCCAGGGGACCGGGCACGTCGTTCGGACTCTGCGCCCGCGCCGGGCCGCTCAGGGCGGACGCGGCCGTGATGACGAACAGAAGGGTCACCGTGCTGAATCTCGTGCGGCGTCTCAAGAACGGACCGATGGTCACGAACTCTTCCTCCCCTGTGCGGTCGTGTGGGGGTGTGAGCGCGGTCCGTGGACCGCCGGTCCGCAAAGTAGCCGTGGCAGGCTCGGGCAAGGCATCCGGAACGATCCGGAGTGACAACGGCGGGCCACGGAAGGGAGGGTGTCGGGACGTCGGCCGGCCGCACCGGCGACACGTCAGCCCGGACGCCCCGGTGTGGGAGGGGAGCATGCGGGGACCCCGGGGCGGTCCTTCGTGCGCACGGCGGGCAGCCAGGCGGTGGACCCTGCGGGGCCCTCGGGGAGACGGACGCGGAACCACTCGGTGGACTTCGTGTCCGCCTCGTCGATGATGGGCATCGCGTCGGGGACCCGGCACTCGGCGGCGAGGACGTCGCCGTGCCACACCCGGGTCGGTACGACGTTGTCGGCGGTGTAGGGCTCGCGGGGGTCGATCGCCAGGCCGAGGCTGCACTGCGGGTCCCGGTCCGTACGGCCCCGGCACTGCTGCTCGGCGTTGTACACCCGGATCCGGCCGGGGTCATCGGTCGCCGGGTCGTCGCGTACGGCGTACGACCAGATCGCCGTGGCCGCCGCGCACACCGCCACGGCTACGGCCACGAGAGCGGCGCGGGTTCTTCTTCGCCGACGCGTCGCCGGCCGCGCGGTCGCGCCGTCGGCGCCGCTCTGCCGGGTGGTGATGCGCGCCAGCAGGCTCTCGGCGGTGTGCGCGACGCGCGTGGCATGGGTCGGGGACAGGCAGTCGGCGGCCAGCGCGCGCCAGAACGGCGGTACGGCGTTGTCCATGCGCAGCAACGCCCGTCCGTCGGCGTACTCCTGGGCCGCGGCGCCGCGCGAGACGGGCGTGGCGCCGGGAAACGGAGAGGCGCCGGACGCGAACACCTCGTGGATCACGATGCCCAGGGCCCAGACGTCCGCGCTCGGCCTGACCTGGACGCCGTGCTCGCCGAGCGGGGCCTTCCAGCGCTCGGGCGGGAGGTAGTCCAGGCTGCCCATCGGGGGCGCGTACCCGTGTGTGCCCTGGGCGCCGGTCAGTTCCGTGGCGAGCCCGAAGTCGGAGAGCTTGACCGAGCCGTCCTCCATGAGCAGGACGTTCTCCGGCTTGAGGTCGCCGTGCACCCAGCCGCTGCGGTGCAGATGGGCCAGGCCCTCGCAGATCTCGGCCACCAGCCGGGCGCCCTCCTCCTCGCTCACTCCGGCGTCGAGCACCTCCCGCAGGCTGCACCGGGCCCGCTCCATGACCAGGACGATCGCGCCGTCCAGGAACGGATGGTCCGGTTCGCTGAGCACGACGGAGTCCAGCAGGCGGATCAGCCGTGGGTGGCGGGCCCGGCGGCCGAGTTCGACCTCGCGGCGGGCGGTTTCCGCGACCCGGCGCGCCTGGCGCGGTGCGAGCTCGGCGGTCGGCAGGAACTTGAGCGCGACGTCTTCCCGACCCGTGACGTCGCCCACCAGGCGCCCCGCGTGGACCGTTGCCCAGCCGCCGTCGGCGATCGGCTCGGTGACCTCCCAGCCGCCGACCCGGTAGCCGCGCGGCAGCAGTCCCGTGCGATCCGTGCGGTCACTTCCCGAGGTGTCGGCCTGGCCGTGCACCGTCTCCCCCTCCGGGCCGGGGCGGCAGCAGGGCGAGGTGCTCCTCCCGTACCAGCCCGAAGCGCAGCACGAGTCCCACGATCGCCTCCCGCTTGCCGTTGCGGCGGGCCTCCCTGCGGGGCCCGTCCTCGGCCGGAGCACTGATCCGCATCTTCTCGTCGGCCAGGTAGTCGATGTGGGAGCTGACCGCCCGGGCCGTCAGCCGGCCGCAGGCGGGGTGGCCCTTGAGGCGCTCGACGATCTGCGGGGTGGTGGGCACCGCGACCTGCGACTCGTCGCGCAGCCGCGGTTCGCAGAGGGCGACCAGCACCAGGAAGTAGATGGCCGTCTCGTCCAGCGAGTACGCCGTGACGGTGCGGCTCCCCCACTGGCCGCCCGCGCCGTCCGGGTCCAGGTAGACGTGGTCGGGCGCGAACACCTGGAAGGCGACGGTGGTGTTGTGGCGGGTGGGCAGCACGACCCGGGAGAACTCGAAGGGGATGGGCGCCGCGGCCCGTCGCGGCGGCACCCGCAGGTACTCCCCCGCTCCCTCCGGGTTCTCCACCAGATAGCTCTGGGTCGTGCTGTGGTTGCTGAGCTGCCAATGGTCGTCCGTCACCCGGATCTCCCCCGCCAGCCGGGAGATCGCCGCATCGACGAGGCGCAGTTCGACCGGGGTCGTCGCGGAACCCCGTCCGAAACGCGCCACTTCACCCGGACCGAGCCGTAACGTCACCGCGTCACGGCACGGCTCGCCTCCCGGGCCGCCGCCCGTCCCCTGCGGCAGATGGATCACTACCCCGCTCACTGCCCCCTCCTCGCCCCCTGTGTCACCGTGTCACCGGCCCCCGTGCCACCGGCTCTCACACACGGTTGACGTTACACATCGCACGCGGGAGTTCACTCCTCGGCTTCGGCCGTTTTCGCCGGGTTCCAAGGGGGTGAGTGGCAGAAAATCGGCGTGGTGGCGCCGGTCAGCTGTCAGCGAATCCACTGGCTCCCCGGTGTTCGCCGTGGTGGGGTGTCGCCATGGAGATCTTGGTACTGGGCGGAACGGCATGGGTGGGCCGGGAGGTGTCGGGGCAGGCGGTGGCGCGGGGCCATCGCGTGACGTGTCTCGCCCGCGGCGAGAGCGGAGGAGTCGCGGACGGAGCGAGGCTGGTGGCCGCCGACCGGCGTGATCCTTCGGCGTACGAACCGCTGCTCGACCGCCGTTGGGACGCGGTCATCGAGGTGTCGTGGCAGCCCGACTTCGTTCGTGGGGCGCTCGACGCGCTGGGCGGCAGGGCCGGGCACTGGACCTACGTCTCCTCCGTCAGCGCCTACGCCTCCCATTCCACGCCTGACGCGGACGAGACCGCTGCCCTGCTCGCTCCGACCGAACGGGGCGAGGTCGACCGCTCGTCGTACGGGGAGGCGAAGGTCGCCTGCGAGCAAGCGTCGACGTCCGCCGTGGGGGACCGCCTCCTCATCGCGCGCGCCGGTCTCATCGGCGGTCCGGGCGACCACACCGGACGCTCCGGCTACTGGGTGGCGCGTGCGGCACGCGATCCGCGGGGGCCGATGCTGGTTCCCGACGAGCCGGCCATGGCGACGCAGGTGGTCGACGTACGCGACCTCGCCGCTTGGCTGCTCGATTGCGCGGAGAAGGGGAGCGTCGGTACCTACGACGCCGTCGGCCCGGTCGTTCCGTTCGGGGAGTGGATCGGGCTGTCCCGCGCGGTCGGCGGGCACACCGGTCCGGTGGTCACCGCCGGTTCGCCATGGCTGCGCGCGAACGGTGTGGCCGAGTACATGGGGACCGAGTCACTGCCGATGTGGCTGGTCGAGCAGGGCTGGGAAGGGGCGTCGGCCCGGAAGGGGGCCGCGGCGAGCGCCGCGGGACTCCGTCATCGGCCCAGGGCGGAGCTGCTGGCCGACACGCTGCTCTGGGAACGCGAGGAGGGCCTGGACCGGATCAGGCGTTCCGGCCTCAGCGCCCGGCGCGAGCGTGAGCTGCTCGACGCGCTCGCCTGACGGCCCGGCGCCCGGCGGCCCCCTCCGGTGTGGTGCTCACGGAGGGGGCTGCCGGTTGGCGTGGGCGGTGCTACCAGGAGCGGTTGAACTTCACGTTGCCGCCGTTGCGCTCGAACCAGCCCTTGAATCCCCAGTTGATCCAGCCGCCGTCACCCTGGTTGGCGAACGTGCCGGACTCGAAGATCCACAGGCCGTAGTGGATGTTGCCCCACTGGACGTTGGCATAGACCGCGGTGCCGTTGAACCGGTCGTCGTAGTTCTGGCTCAAGTTGAACAGCATGACGTTGTGCCGGCCGCCGGCCGCGTCGAAGGCCTTGTCCACGGCCTCCTGCACGAAGGACCCGCGGTTGTCGGTCTTGATACCGCGCAGCGCTTCGGCGATCGCGTGGCCGCGGCCGAGGTGGTCCATCGAGACGTTGACGGTCACGCTCTTGTCCGCCTGGGCGGAGGGCGCGGAGGGCTGTGCGCCTTCCGCCGAGGCCCCGGCGGTGACGGCCGTCGGGCGTTCGGAGGCCTGGGCCGGCACGGCGGCGGCTCCGGTGAGGGTGAGGGCGGTCAGGGCGATCGAGGCGAGCAGGGAATTGCGGCGCATGAGGTGCTCCTTCTTCTGGAGAGGGCGACAGGGGCGAGGGCGGGAGACGGTGCGCGGGTGTTACCAGGAGCGGCGGAAGTTCACGTGGCCGCCGTCGCGGTCGAACCAGCCGCGGAACGCCCAGTTGATCCAGCCGCCGTCGCCCTGGTTGGTGAACTGGCCCGACTCGAAGACGAGGACCCGGTAGCGGCCGTGGACGCCGCTGACCTTGGCGTCGTAGACCACACCGTTCAGGGCGGTCGAGTAGCGGTTCTCGTCGTTGATGACCATGACGTTGTAGCGCTGGCCGGACTCGTAGAAGGAGCCCTCCATGAGGCTCTTCACGTAGCCCGAGCGGTTCTGGTTGCGCTCTACGGCCTCGGTGGCGATCCTCATGACCTGCCTGGTGATGTCGAGGACGGCGGCGGCGACGGCGATGTGCAGTCCCTGCGCGCTCACCTCGCCGGGGATCGCGCCCTGGACCGAGGCCGCCCGCTGTACGGGCGGTGCTTCGGCGGCGTGGGCGGCGGCGGACGGCAGGAGGATCCCCGCGGCGACCACCGTGCTGATGAGGGCGGTGGCCATACGCTTTCGGTTCATACCCATGACATTTCTCCTTTTCATGATTTTTCGGGCACATGAGGGTGTCGAGTACCGCGCCGCGTGGTGTGCGCGCTACCAAGAGATAGGTGAAGCGGCCGAGAGCTGCCAGGTCCTCCGGCAGGGAAAGGAATCGAGCCCGATCCGGGCGGAATCCCATTCGACCCGCAATTCGATGGACCGACCTCCTGCTTTACCGGCAGGACATTTCAGGGTGTCGAAATCGCGAAGCGGTTTTCCGTCACCACGATGTCGTCAGATGAGAGGCCGCGTCGTCCAGGAGCACGCGGGAGACGCTCCTGCGGCGGGCCGGCCCGGAGGGGGCGGCGGCCGCGACCCGGCGGTGGAGCAGGATCGCGCAGCCGCCGGCGCAGACCAGCGAGATGGCCGCCCACCAGGGAAGACACGCCTCCCTGTGGGCGATGGGGTGGTTCGTCATCAGGGAGTCCAGGATTTTCGCGAGAGATCCGGAACCTCTTCGGACGCGAGAGGCTCTAGAGGACCGGGGGGCAGTGGGAGGCGGGACCGGTCCACTCGGTGTCGCCGGGGCGGTGGCATTCGGCGGCGCTCGACCGGGGGGACTCGGCGGGGTCGGCGGACGCCGCACCCACTCCGACCGTGCCGGCGATACCGAGAGCCAGCGCCACCGCACAAAGGAACCGAGTGAACTTCATGCCGTACTCCTGAGGAAGTGATTTTCTTTCCGACCCCTTAAGAATCCACCGAGTGGGAACACCCGGTCCAGAGGGGACGGGCCTCAGCAAAGTGCTGGCACGAAAGGGAGGGGTCACATTTTGGACATAACCACCGTAAAAGGGGAGTCCGGCGGGGTTGATGAGGCCTTACAGCCGTCACCGACCGTCGATCCGGAGGAAACCGAGGACCTCGACCCCCTGACCCTGCGGCTGTACACCCACCTCCTCCAGCACGGCCCGACCCCGACCTCCGAACTGGCGGCGGCACTCGACCTGACCGAGGACCACGCCGAGGACCGCGCCGCCGCGTTGGTACGCCACCGGCTGGTCGCCCACGACCCGGACAGCGAACGCGCCCGCTGGCGGGCCGTCAGCCCGTACACCGCCGCGGCCGAACTCGTGGGCCCGGAGGAGAACGTGCTGCGCCGCCGCCTCGAGAGCCTGGAACGCACCCGGGCGCGCCTGAGCGCGCTGATCCCCCTGTACGAGGAGACGTATCGGCGCAGCGCCGACTCGGGCGCCGTCGAGGTCGTCGAGGCCCGGGAGCGCGTCATGCTCCTGATCTCCGACGCGGCGGCGCGCTGCACCCGGGAAGTGCTCACCGTCCAGCCCGGCGGCGGGCGCCCACCCGGCCACCTGGAGCGCGCGCTCCCCCGCGACCTGGACATGCTGAAGCGCGGAGTACGGCTGCGCACCCTCTACCAGCACACCGCCCGCTACAGCCCCGGCACCCAGGAGTACGTCCAGGCCGTGAGCGCGGCCGGGGCGGAGGTCAGGACCCTGGGCGAACTCTTCGGCAAGATGCTGGTCTTCGACCGCGCGACCGCCTTCCTGCCGGTCTGGGACAACCCCGACGCGGCCGTCGTGCTGCGCGAACCGTCGGCGGTGGCCTTCCTCTGCTCGGTCTTCACCACCGCCTGGGGCCTCGCGGAGCCGTTCTCCGCCTCGTACACGGCGGCGACCGCGATCCAGTTGCACGACACCATCGCCGGGCGCCTGGCCAGTGGGGCGAAGGACGAGGTGATCGCCAGGCGACTGGGCATGTCGCTGCGCACCTGCCGACGGCACATCGCCGAGCTGATGGACGAGCTCGGCGCCGACAGCCGCTTCCAGGCGGGCTACCTTCTCGCCCTCAGGACGCGAGGGGCGGCTTCCCCCGACGGCGCCGCTCACGACGACACCCGGGCGCGGTCGGGGACCGGCTACTGAGCCGGTGCCGGGGCGGGACGGACCGAGGGGCTGGTGGAGTCCTTCGCGGGCGCGGCGCGTGAGGGACACCTCGTGCTCGTGTGGGAAGGCTGACGAAACGCTCGACCGCCGGGCGTCTCAGGCCGGGTCGGGTCGGCGGCCGCCCTGGGGGATGACCAGGGGGGTGCCGGCGACGGGGCAGGTGATGACGGTCGCGTGCAGGCCGAACACGTCGTGCACCAGCTCCGGGGTGACGATCCGCGACGGTGGCCCGGCGGCCACGACCCGCCCGTCGCGCAGGGCGATCAGGTGGTCGGCGTAGCGGCAGGCCAGGTTCAGTTCGTGCAGCACCATCACGACCGTGCGGCCCCGCTCGCGGTTGAGCTGCGCGACGAGTTCGAGTACGTCGACCTGGTGGGCGAGGTCCAGATAGGTCGTCGGCTCGTCGAGCAGCAGGACCGGGGTGTCCTGGGCGAGGGCCATGGCGATCCAGACCCGCTGGCGCTGGCCGCCGGACAGCTCGCCGGTGGAGCGGTGCGCCAGATCCGCGCAGCCGGTCGCCTCCAGCGCCGCGTCCACGGCGGCCTCGTCGGAGGAGGACCACTGGCGCCACCAGCGCTGGTGAGGGGTCCGGCCCCGGGCCACCAGGTCCCGTACGGAGATCCCGTCCGGGGCACTGGGAGTCTGCGGCAGCAGGGCGAGGCGCAGCGCGAACTCGCGTGCGGACAGGGCCGCGATGTCCTCGCCGTCGAGGTGGACGGTGCCGCCGGCCGGTGTGAGGAGCCGGGCGAGGGCGCGCAGGGCGGTGGACTTCCCACAGGCGTTGGGGCCGACGAGCGCGGTGACCTTGCCCGCCGGGATCGACAGGTCGAGGCCCTCGGCGACGATCCGGTCGCCGTACGCCAGGCGCAGGCCGTCGCCGCGCAGCGCGGTGTTCACGGTGTTCACATCGGCCATATCGGTCACATCAGCCACATCAGTCACGTCGTTCACATCAGTCACGTCGGTCATGTCAGCCTCCCTTTCCGGCCCGGTTGGTGCGGGCGAGGAGCAGCAGCAGGTACGGGGCGCCCACGGCGCCGG
Organism: Streptomyces sp. NPDC003042; assembly: GCF_053591315.1. Classification (NCBI taxonomy): domain Bacteria; kingdom Bacillati; phylum Actinomycetota; class Actinomycetes; order Kitasatosporales; family Streptomycetaceae; genus Streptomyces; species Streptomyces sp. NPDC003042. The sequence goes on along the minus strand of NZ_JBSFTP010000082.1, from coordinate 3,361 downwards.
TGAGCACGCCCACCGGCAGCTCGGTCGGGGCCAGCACGATCCGCGAGGCCAGATCGGCGAGGATCAGCAGCACCGCGCCGGTCAGGGCGCTGGTGACGAGCGGGATCCCGGCGGTGCCGGCCAGTCGGCGGGCGATCTGCGGGGCGCCGAGGGCGATGAAGGCGATGGGGCCGGCGGCCGAGGTGGCCAGCGCGGTGAGGCAGGTGGCGAGGACCAGCAGGGCGATGCGGGTGTGCCGGAGCGGGATGCCGAGGCTGCGCGCGGTGTCGTCGTCGTACTGGAGCAGTTGGTACGGGCGGGCCAGGGCCAGCGTGAGCGGCAGGAGCAGCACGAGCGCCAGTCCGGCCCACTGGACGTGTTCGTAGCCGCGGCCGTTGAGGCTGCCGGTGAGCCAGACCATGGCGCGGGAGGCCTGGTCGATGTCGGCGCGGGCGAGCATCCAGCGGGTGAGGGCCATCAGGGCGCCGTTCGCGGCGATGCCGACCAGGACGAAGCGGTAGCCGGTGATGGTGCCGTCCCGGTACGCCAGCAGGTAGATGGCGGCAGAGGTCAGCAGCGCTCCGGCGAGCGCACCGAACGGAACGGCCCCGAAGGTGCCGGCGCCGGCCGCGGTGACCCCGCCGATCAGGATGGCGCCCACGGCTCCGGCTCCGGCGCCCGCCGAGATGCCGATGAGGTCCGGGCTGGCCAGGGAGTTGCGGGTGACGGCCTGGAAGACCGCGCCCGCCAGACCGAAGGAGGCGCCGACCAGCAGGGCGGTCAGGGCGCGGGGCAGACGTAGCTGATGGATGATCAGGTCGGCCGCGCCCTCGCCCGTGCCGAGCACCGCGCCGAGCACTTCGCCGACGGGGATGGCGTACGTCCCGAGGGACACGGAGGCGATCAGCCCGGCGAAGCCGGTGAGGGTGAGGACGGCGAGGGTGGCGGCGGTCCGGGGCGCCACGGCGGCGCCGAAGGGCCCGAGCTCCACCCTCCAGGGCTTCACGAGGCTCATCGGGTGTGCTCCTTGAGCTTGCCGCGCTTGACCAGCAGGGCGAGGAAGGGTGCGCCGAGCAGCGCCGTGACCACACCGACCTCCAGTTCCCCGGGGCGGGCGACCATCCGTCCGACGACGTCGGCGGCCAGCATCAGGACCGCGCCGCCCAGCGCCGAACAGGGCACGAGCCAGCGGGCGTCGGGCCCGGTGAACGCCCGTACGACGTGGGGGACGACCAGCCCGACGAAGGTGACCGGTCCGGCGGCGGCGACGGCCGCGCCGGTGAGCAGGACGACGGCGAGAGCGCCGAGCGCCCGGGTGGTCTTGACCTTGGTGCCGAGCGAGCTGGCGAGGTCGTCGCCGAGGGCGAGCGCGTTGAGCCGGCCGCTGAGCAGGAGGGCGAGCAGGAGTCCGACGACGACGAACGGCAGGAGTTCCAGGGCCAGCGCGCCGTCCCGGCCGGCCAGCGAGCCCACCGCCCAGAAGCGGTACTGGTCCAGGGTGCTGACGTCGAGCAGCACCAGGGTGTTGGTGCCCGCTTCGAGCAGTACGGTCACGGCCGCGCCGGCCAGGGCCAGTTTGGCCGGGGTCGCGCCGCCGTAGCCGGTGCCGCCGACGGTGTAGGCGATGAGACCGGCCAGCGCCCCGCCGAGGAAGGCGAACCAGACGTACTGGTAGGAACTGGTCAGCCCCAGCAGTCCGATGCCCGCGGCGACCGCGAAGGCGCCGCCCGCGCTGATGCCGATGAGCCCGGGGTCGCCGAGCGGATTGCGGGTGATGTCCTGCGCGACGGCGCCCGCGGCCCCCAGCGACAGTCCGACGAGGAGTCCGAGGAGCGTGCGCGGCATGCGCAACTCCCGCACGACGACGGCGTCCCCCTCGGTGCTGCCGCCGATCGCGGCCAGTACGTCCGACAGCGGTACGGACTTGGTGCCGATCGCCAGCGAGGCGCAGACCATGGCGGCCACCGCGGCGAGCAGCACCACGGCGACCAGGGCGCGCGCGGCAACACGGGGCGGAGGCGGTGGGGCAGGGCTTGCCGATGCGGCGGCCCCGCTGAGGGCGGGCTTCAGAGACACGAGCCTCAAGGTAAGACATGCCTTGCCTGACCTGGTCCGCCGCCCCCGTGTGGATTCGGCCACGGGGAGGCGCTATTCTCACACCGCCGCTACAAAGGTAAGCCTTGCCTAAACCTGTCTGGGCCGCTGCCCCTGCCCGTGGAGATCTGATGAACACCCCCCTCAACCAGCGCCGGTCAGGCCGGTTCGCCACCGCCGTCCTCACGGCGGCCATGGCCCTCTCGCTGGCCGCCTGCGGCGGCGCCGCGGACGACAAGCCCGCCGCCGGCTCCTCGCAGTCCGCGGCGGCCGAGTCGGCCGGCTTCCCGCGCACCATCACCCACGACAAGGGCACGACCGAGGTCAAGACCAAGCCCAAGCGCGTGGTCGCGCTGGACAACAGCCTCGTCGAAGCCGTGGTCGCGCTGGAGGCCCCGCTGGTCGGCGGCATCGGTTCGTACCGGGACCAGAAGGGCTTCCCCGCCTACCTCGGTGACGCGGTGAAGGACACCAAGGACGTCGGCCCGCTCGACAGCCCCAACCTGGAGCAGATCGCCGCGCTGAAGCCGGACCTGATCGTGTCGGCGACCGTTCGCCACGCGGACTTCTACGACCAGCTGAGCAAGATCGCCCCCACCGTCTTCGTCAAGACGACCGGCCCGATCTGGAAGGAGAACGTCACCTTCCTCGGCCAGGCCCTGGGTGAGGAGCAGAAGGCCGCGGCCAAGCTGACGGCCTACCAGACCCGTGCCAAGAAGATCGGTGACGCGATCAACGCCAAGGGCGGCGGCAAGGACGGCAAGCCGACCGTCACGGTGGCCCGCTTCCTGGACGGCCCCACGCGCATCTACCTGCCCAAGACCTTCAGCGGCATCGTCCTGGCCGACATGGGTCTGACGCGGCCGGCGAACCAGCAGGACCAGGAGAAGTTCAACATCGAGATCAGCGAAGAGCAGATCGAGCAGGCCGATGCCGATCACATCTTCCTCACCACCTTCTCCGGCGGTGAGGAGCGCAAGAAGAAGTTCCTCGCCAACCCGCTGTGGCAGCGTCTGAACGCCACCCAGAAGGGCAACGTCCACGAGGTCGACGACGCCGTCTGGATGACCTCCGTCTCGCTCCAGGGCGCCGACATGGTGCTCGACGACCTGGCCAAGGTCTTCGCGGTCGACCCCGCCAAGTAGTTCCTCCGGCAGCCCGTGACGGGCCGGGGACGAGGCGTACGCCTCGTCCCCGGCCCGGGGGCGGTGTAGTTTGCCCCCGGGGGCGTCTCCGGCCCCCTAGTGATCAGCGTGTGGGGGGGGCCGCCGCCCGGGCGGGGGCGGGG
>NZ_JBSFTP010000081.1:0-33248 GCF_053591315.1 Streptomyces sp. NPDC003042 | reverse complement strand
TGCTGGCGCTGCCCGGGTCGGCGTACGTCTATCAGGGCGAGGAGCTCGGTCTGCCGGAGGTCACCGACCTCCCGGACGAGGTACGCCAGGACCCCTCCTTCTTCAAGGCCAACGGGCAGGACGGGCTGCGCGACGGCTGCCGCGTGCCGATCCCGTGGTCGGGGCAGGAGGCCCCGTACGGCTTCGGGACCGGTGGCAGCTGGCTGCCGCAGCCGGCCGAATGGGCGGGGCTGAGCGTGGCCGCCCAGAGCGGTGACCCCGACTCCACCCTGGAGCTGTACCGTTCCGCGCTGCGGGTGCGGCGCGCGCACCCGGCGCTCGGCGCGGGCGACGCGGTTCAGTGGCTGCCCGCCCCGGCAGGGGTACTGGCCTTCCGGCGCGGCGACTTCGTCTGCACCGTGAACACGACGGACGCGCCGGTCTCGTACGCCACCCCCGGCACGGTGCTGCTCGCCAGCGCGGACCTCCCGGAGCCGGGCACGCTCCCCGCCGACACGGCGGTGTGGTGGCAGGGGTGACCTCCCCCTTGAGGCTGACGGACATCGCCGCGCAGGCCCAGGTCAGCGAGGCGACCGTCAGCCGCGTGCTCAACGGCAAGGCGGGCGTGGCGGTCGGCACCCGGCACAAGGTGCTGGCCGCGCTCGACCTGCTCGGCTACGAGCGGCCGGTGCGGCTGAAACGGCGCAGCAACGGCCTGGTGGGGCTGCTGATCCCGGAACTCACCAACCCGATCTTCCCGGCGTTCGCGCAGGTCATAGAGCAGGCGCTGGCCGGGCACGGGTACACCCCGGTGCTGTGTACGCAGACCCCGGGCGGAGCCACCGAGGACGAGCTGGTGGAACAACTCGAGGAGCGGGGGGTCACCGGGATCGTCTTCCTGTCGGGCCTGCACGCCGACTCGGCGGCGGACCCGGCGCGGTACCAGCGGCTGGCCGCGCGCGGGGTGCCGTTCGTGCTGATCAACGGCTTCAACGAGCGCATCAGCGCCCCGTTCGTCTCCCCGGACGACCGGGCGGCGGCGACCATGGCCGTACGGCACCTGGAGGAGCTCGGGCACCGGCGGATCGGGCTCGCGATCGGCCCGACGCGGTACGTGCCGTCGGCGCGCAAGGAGCAGGGCTTCGTGGCCGCGCTGCCCGCCGCCGTCTCCGAAGGGCTGATCCAGCGCACGCTGTTCACGGTCGAGGGCGGCCACGCGGCGGGGGGCGCGCTGCTGGACCGGGGCTGCACCGGCATCGTGTGCGGCAGCGACCCGATGGCGCTCGGGGTCATCCGCGCGGTGCGGGAGCGGGGGCTGCGGGTGCCGGAGGACGTGTCGGTGGTCGGCTTCGACGACTCTCCGCTGATCGCGTTCACGGATCCGCCGCTGACGACGGTGCGCCAGCCGGTCCGGGCGATGGCGACGGCCGCGGTGGGGGCTCTGCTGGAGTCGGTGGCGGGTACGCCGGTCCAGCGCACGGAGTACGTCTTCCAGCCGGAACTGGTGGTCCGCGGCTCGACGGGCCAGGCCCCGGCCTGAGCCGCTGCCCTGGTCGTCGGGCCCACCTGGCGCCGGTAAAAAAATCATGGTATGACCCCTTTTATCCGGCCTCTGGAGCGCTATTCTGGATATAGGCCTACGGGATGAGCGAGGGAGTTCAACCGGAGTAGCCGACTTCGGCGGAGAGCTTGAGACCGCCGGGGCCGACGTCGACGGTTGGGCTGAGAGGCCGGAAGGTCGCAAGACCGGAAGGCGACCCCCACTACCTGATCCGGGTAATACCGGCGCAGGGAGCCCGTCTCGTAGGTCGTTTTCGCGTGTCGGGAGCGGTCGCGCGCCCGGCGTGATTCCCCCGCCGGGCTGTCCGACATCGTCCAGCACCGCCCCGCAGCGCGTGTCGTACCCGCTGCCGCGCCGTCGGGTACGTGATGTCGCGTCCCGCGTCGAGGGTGGGTGGACGGCCCGTCAGTTCCAGGCAGTGGTGTGAGGGGTGTTCCTCAGCTGCCCCCCAGGCGCCGCCCCTCCGGCGGAGGTTGGCTCGGGCGTCTCGGCAGGACACGTGGCGGAAACGATTGTGCAATCTCTTGCGCAAAGCCTTGCAGGGCGGAGGTCCGACCCCTACGGTCGCGAGCATCCCCACCTCTCCCCGCCAGGAGGCCCCACATGCCCCGCACCCGCAGAACCCTGCTGGCAGTCACCGCACTCGCCGCCGCGACCCTCACCGCCCAGGCGCCGCAGGCCCAGGCCGCACCCCCCGGCGACCGCGACGTGACCGCCGTGCTGTTCGAGTGGAAGTTCGACTCCGTGGCCGCCGCCTGCACCGGCACCCTCGGCCCCGCCGGGTACGGATACGTCCAGGTCTCGCCGCCCCAGGAGCACATCCAGGGCAGCCAGTGGTGGACCTCGTACCAGCCCGTCAGCTACAAGATCGCCGGCCGCCTCGGCGACCGCACCGCCTTCAAATCCATGGTCGACACCTGCCACGCCGCCGGCGTGAAGGTCGTCGCCGACTCCGTCGTCAACCACATGGCGGCCGGCGACGGCACCGGCACCGGCGGGACTTCGTATACGAAGTACAACTATCCCGGGATCTACTCCGGCTCCGACATGGACGACTGCCGGTCGGTGATCTCCAACTACCAGGACCGGGGCAACGTCCAGAACTGCGAGCTGGTGCAGCTGGCCGATCTGGACACCGGTGAGGACTACGTGCGGGGCCGGATCGCCGGGTACCTGAACGACCTGCTCTCCCTCGGGGTCGACGGCTTCCGGATCGACGCCGCCAAGCACATGCCCGCCGCCGACCTCGCCAACATCAAGTCGCGGCTGACGAACCCCGGCGTCTACTGGAAGCAGGAGGCCATCTTCGGCGCGGGCGAGGCCGTGTCCCCGTCCGAGTACCTCGGCAACGGCGACGTGCAGGAGTTCCGCTATGCGCGGGACCTGAAGCGGGTCTTCCACAACGAGAACCTCGCCTACCTGAAGAACTTCGGCGAGGCCTGGGGCCACATGCCGAGCGGGCAGTCCGCCGTCTTCGTCGACAACCACGACACCGAGCGCGGCGGCGACACCCTCAGCTACAAGGACGGCGCCCACTACACCCTCGCCAACGTCTTCATGCTGGCCTGGCCCTACGGGTCTCCCGACGTGCACTCCGGCTACGAGTGGAGCGACACGGACGCCGGACCGCCCAACGGCGGTGCGGTGAACGCCTGTTACGCCGACGGGTGGAAGTGCCAGCACAGCTGGCGGGAGATCTCCTCCATGGTCGGCTTCCGCAACGCGGCGCGCGGGCAGTCCGTCACCAACTGGTGGGACAACGGCGGCGACCAGATCGCCTTCGGGCGCGGCGCCAAGGCGTACGTGGCGATCAACCACGAGGGATCCGCGCTCACCCGCACCTTCCAGACCTCGCTGCCGGCCGGCGACTACTGCGACGTGCAGAGCGGCCGCGCGGTCGCCGTGGACTCGGGCGGCCGGTTCACCGCCACCGTCGCGGCCGGTACCGCCGTCGCCCTGCACGTCAACGCGCGTACCTGCTCCGGGACTCCGCAGACTCCGGCGCCCGTCACCACCGGTGCCTCCTTCGCCGTCAGCGCCACCACCGCCCCCGGCGAGAACATCCACGTCACCGGTGACCGCGCCGAACTCGGCGGCTGGAACACCGGCAGCGCCCTCAAGCTCGACCCGGCGGCCTACCCCGTCTGGAAGCTCGACGTCACGCTCCCGGCCGGTACGGCCTTCGCGTACAAGTACGTCCGCAAGGACGCCGCCGGGAACGTCACCTGGGAGAGCGGCGCCAACCGCACCGCGACCGTGCCGGCGAACGGCAAGGTCACGCTGACCGACACCTGGCGCGGCTGACCTCCCCCAGCTCGATCAAGACCCTCAGACCAGGGCCGCCCGGCACCCATCCCCCCGCCAATCGCCGGGCGGCCCTCACCCCGTACACGAGGAGACCTGCCGTGAAACGCCCCGCCGCGGGAGTGATCGCCGCCAGCCTGGCCGTGACGCTCCTGCCCGCCCTGCCCGCCGCTGCCGCGGCCCGGCCCCCCGCGCCGCCCTCGGACGCGAAGCTGGCCGCCGAACCGGCCCGGCACGACCTGACCCGCGAGCAGTTCTACTTCGTGCTCCCGGACCGGTTCGCGAACGGCGACCCGCGCAACGACCGGGGCGGCCTGACCGGCACCCGGCTGGAGACCGGCCTGGACCCGACCGACAAGGGCTTCTACCAGGGCGGCGACCTCAAGGGGCTCACCGACCGGCTCGACTACATCAAGGGGCTGGGGACGACTGCCATCTGGATGGCGCCGATCTTCAAGAACCAGCCGGTGCAGGGCAAGGATGACGACGTCTCGGCCGGCTACCACGGCTACTGGATCACCGACTTCACCCAGGTCGACCCGCACTTCGGGACCAACGCCGATCTGGAGCGGCTGATCGACAAGGCGCACGGGAAGGGGATGAAGGTCTTCTTCGACGTCATCACCAACCACACCGCCGATGTCGTCGACTACCGGGAAGCGTCCTACTCGTACCTGTCGAAGGGGGCGTTCCCCTATCTGACGAAGGACGGCGTGCCGTTCGACGACGCCACTGCGTTTGATTCAAAAGCGGCCGCGGACGGGAAGCAGAAGTTCCCGAAGGTGTCGGGGGAGTCCTTCCCGCGCACGCCGTTCGTGCCGGACGCGAAGAAGAACCTCAAGGTTCCCGGCTGGCTCAACGACCTCACGATGTACCACAACCGGGGCGATTCCACCTTCGCCGGGGAGTCCTCCGGGCAGGGCGACTTCTTCGGTCTCGACGACCTGTGGACCGAACGCCCCGAGGTCGTCGGCGGGATGGAGAAGATCTACGAGAAGTGGGTCGAGGACTTCGACATCGACGGCTTCCGCATCGACACGGTCAAGCACGTCAACACCGAGTTCTGGACGCAGTGGGCCACCGCCCTCGACACGTACGCGGCCAAGCGCGGCCGGGACGACTTCTTCATGTTCGGCGAGGTCTACTCCGCCGACACCGCCGTCACCTCCCCGTACGTGACGCGCGGGCGCCTGGACGCGACGCTCGACTTCCCGCTCCAGGACGCGATCCGCGCGTACGCCTCCCAGGGCGCGGCGGCCGGGCGGCTGGGCTCCGTGCTCGGTGACGACTTCCGGTACACCACCGACAAGGCGAACGCCTACGAGCAGGTCACCTTCCTCGGCAACCACGACATGGGCCGCTTCGGGACCTTCCTGAAGCAGGACCGGCCCGGGGCGGGGGAGCAGGAGCTGCTGGACCGCTACCGGCTCGCCAACGAGCTGATGTTCTTCTCCCGGGGCAACCCGGTCGTCTACTCCGGTGACGAGCAGGGCTTCACGGGCGCCGGCGGGGACAAGGACTCCCGCCAGCCCCTGTTCGCGTCCCGGGTCGCCGACTATCTGGACGACGACCAGCTCGGAACGGCGCGCACCCACGCGAGCGATGCTTTCGATCCGCAGCACCCGCTCTACCAGCAGATCAGTGCTCTCGCGAAGCTGACCAAGGCCCACCCGGCCCTGCGCGACGGAATCCAGAGCGAGCGCCTGGCGGACGGTTCCGTGTACGCCTTCGCCCGCACCGACCCCAAGACCCGCACCGAATACCTGGTCGCCGCGAACAATGGCGCCGAGGCCCGGACCGTGGAGATCGACGCCCCGGCCGGCGCCCAGTACCGCACCCTCTACGGGGGCACGGCGCTGATCCGCGCCTCGGCGGCGGGCAAGCTCACCGTCAACGTGCCCGCGCTCGGCTCGGTGGTCCTCCAGGCGACCGCGCCGCTCGCCGCGCCCACCGCTCCGCCCGCCCTCACCCTCAAGGCCCCGGCCCCCGGAGCCACCGGCACCGTCGAGCTGTCCGCCGACGTCAGCGGCGGCGGCCTGAACCGGGTCGTCTTCGCCGCGCAGAGCGGCAATGACAAGTGGCAGGTGCTCGGTTCGGCCGACCACGCGCCCTACAAGGTCACGCAGCACATTGCAGTGCCACAGGGCACACCGCTGCGGTACAAGGCCGTCGTCATCGACGCCACCGGCCGCACCGCGAGCGCCCTCGCCGAATCCGTTGCCGACCGGACCCCGCCCACCGAGGTCCCGACCGCCGTCCAGCGCGACTACGCCGTCGTCCACTACAACCGTCCCGACGGCGACTACACGAACTGGCGGCTCTACGCCTGGGGCGACATCGCGGAGGGTGAGGCCACTCCCTGGCCGTCCGGCCACGGCTTCACCGGCCGCGACGCCTACGGCGCCTTCGCCCACGTCAAGCTCAAGCCCGGCGCCTCCTCCGTCAGCTACCTCGTCATCGACAAGGACGGCACCAAGGACGTCGCCGCCGACCGCACCCTCGACGTGACGAAGACCGGCGAGATCTGGCTGGAGCAGGGCAAGGAGCCCGTCCGCACCGAGCGCCCCGCCTACCCGCCGCAGGACCAGTCCAAGGCCGTGCTGCACTACCAGCGCCCCGACGGTGCCTACGACGGCTGGGGCCTGCACGTCTGGGCCGGCGCCGCGAACCCCACCGACTGGTCCAAGCCGCTGCTGCCCGTCCGCACCGACACCTACGGCGCGGTCTACGAGGTCCCCCTCGCGGCCGGAGCCACCTCGCTGAGCTACATCCTCCACAAGGGCGACGAGAAGGACCTCCCCTCCGACCAGTCCCTGGACCTGAAGGCCACCGGCCACGAGATCTGGATGCTGGGCGGCCGGGAGAAGTACCTCCTCCCGCAGCCCGCCGGCTCGGCCGCCGCCCTGGACCTCACCACGTCCGAGGCCGTCTGGATCGACCGCGACACCCTCGCCTGGAAGGCGCCCGCCGCCGCAGCCTCCGTCCAGCTCCTCGCCTCCCGCGACGGCGCCGTCAAGGCCGAGAACGGCACCCTGACCGGCCAGGCCCAGGCCCGGTGGCTGCGCCTGTCCCCGTCCGAGCTGACCGCCGCCCAGAAGCAGAAGTTCCCGCACCTGGCGGCGTACACCGCCTGGACCGTCGACCCGCGCGACCGCGACCACGTCCGCGAGGCCCTGCGCGGCCAGCTCGTCGCGAGCGCCCGCGCCGCCAACGGCGCCGTCCTGGCCGCCACCGGCGTGCAGCTCGCCGGCGTACTGGACGACCTGTACACGACGAACGCACCGCTCGGCCCGGTCTTCAAGGACGGCCGCCCCACCCTCTCCGTCTGGGCCCCGACCGCCCAGCAGGTCGCCCTCGAACTCGACGGCCGCACCGTGGCCATGCGCCGCGACGACGCCACCGGCGTCTGGTCGGTGCGCGGCGAGCGCTCCTGGACCGGCAAGCCCTACCGCTACGCCGTCACGGTCTGGGCGCCGAGCGTCCGCCAGGTGGTCCGCAACCTCGTCACCGACCCCTACTCCACCGCCCTGACCACCGACTCGACGCACAGCCTGGCCGTCGACCTCACCGACCCCAAGCTGGCCCCGCCCGGCTGGCGCGACCTGGCCAAGCCCGCGCCCGTGCCCTTCACCTCCGCCCAGATCCAGGAACTGCACATCCGCGACTTCTCGGTCGCGGACCGCACCAGCGGACACCAAGGCCAGTACCTCGCCTTCACGGACACCGAGTCGGCCGGCATGAAGCACCTGCGCAGCCTCGCCGCCGCCGGCACCTCCTACGTCCACCTCCTGCCCGCCTTCGACATCGGCACCATCCCCGAGAAGCCCGCCGACCGCACCGAGCCCGCCTGCGACCTCAAGGTCTACGCGCCCGACTCGCAGGAGCAGCAGGCCTGCGTGGCGGCCGCCGCCGCGAAGGACGCGTACAACTGGGGCTACGACCCGCTGCACTACACCGTCCCCGAGGGCTCGTACGCGAGCGACCCGAACGGCACGGCCCGTACGGTCGAATTCCGCAAGATGGTCCAGTCGCTGAACGGGGCGGGCCTGCGCACGGTCATGGACGTGGTCTACAACCACACCGTCGCCTCCGGCCAGTCGGACAAGTCCGTCCTCGACCGCATCGTCCCCGGCTACTACCAGCGGCTGCTGCCCGACGGCAGCGTCGCCACCTCCACCTGCTGCGCCAACACCGCGCCCGAGAACGCCATGATGGGCCGCCTCGTCGTGGACTCCCTCGTCACCTGGGCGAAGGAGTACAAGGTCGACGGCTTCCGCTTCGACCTGATGGGCCACCACCCGAAGGCCAACATCCTCGCCGTCCGCAAGGCCCTCGACGAGCTGACGCCCGCCAAGGACGGGGTCGACGGCAAGAAGATCGTCCTCTACGGGGAGGGCTGGAACTTCGGCGAGGTCGCCGACGACGCCCGCTTCGTCCAGGCCACGCAGAAGAACATGGCGGGCACCGGCATCGCCACCTTCTCCGACCGCGCGCGCGACGCGGTGCGCGGCGGCGGCCCCTTCGACGAGGACCCCCGCGTGCAGGGCTTCGCCTCCGGCCTGTTCACCACCCCGAACGGCTCACCCGCCAACGGCACCCCGGCCGAGCAGAAGTCACGTCTCCTGCACGCCCAGGACCTGATCAAGGTCGGCCTGTCCGGCAACCTCTCCTCCTACGCCTTCACCGACACCGCCGGCCGCCGGGTCAAGGGCGCGGACGTCGACTACAACGGCGCCCCGGCCGGCTACGCCGCCGCGCCCGGCGACGCCCTCGCCTACGTGGACGCCCACGACAACGAGACCCTCGCCGACGCCCTCACCTACAAGTTGCCGCAGGGCACCCCCGCCGCCGACCAGGCCCGCATGCAGGTCCTGGCCATGGCGACGGCCGCCCTCTCCCAGGGCCCGGCCCTGTCCCAGGCGGGCACCGACCTGCTCCGCTCGAAGTCCCTGGACCGCAACTCCTACGACAGCGGCGACTGGTTCAACGCCATCCACTGGGACTGCGAGGACGGCAACGGCTTCGGCCGCGGCCTGCCGCCCGCCGCCGACAACGCCTCGAAGTGGCTGTACGCGAAGCCGCTGCTGACCGGCCCGGCCCCCGGCTGCGCCGAGATCGGCTCCGCCTCCGCCGCCTACCGCGACCTGCTGAGGATCCGTACGACGGAAGGCGCCTTCGCCCTCACCACGGCCGACGCCGTCCAGACGAAGCTGTCCTTCCCGCTCTCCGGTCGGGAGGAGACCCCCGGCGTGATCACCATGTCCCTCGGTGACCTGGTGGTGGTCTTCAACGCCACCCCCACCGCCCAGCCCCAGCGCGTCCCCGCCCTCGCGGGCACCGCCTACGCCCTCCACCCGGCCCAGGCGTCGGGGGCGGACCCGGTCGTCAAGTCCGCCGCCTACGACACCACGACAGGAGAGTTCACGACCCCGGCCCGTACGGTCGCCGTCTTCACCCGCGACCTCACACGGCGGTGAGCCGGTCCAGCCGCTTCTCCAGCAGGATCACCCCGTAGATCCTGCCGTCCTTGCCCTCCTTGTGGGGGAACTCCCCGGCCACCCGGTAGCCCGCGCCCTGGTAGTACGCGAGCAGCCGGGGGTTGGTGGAGAGACAGTCCAGCCGCGCCCGTTCGCGGCCGGTCCTGGCGATCCGCCGCTCGGCATGTTCGAGCAGCCGCCGGCCGGCCCCGGCGGGCGCGGCTTCGCGTTCCACCATCAGCCGGTGCACGTAGCCCGCCACGGGAGGCTGGATCCCCCAGGCCTCCTCGTCGGACCACCACAACTCGTAGGCGCCCACGGTGTGTCCGTCGCCGTCGGAGGCCAGCCACACCTCCCCGTCGCGCATCCGCGCCAGGAAGTGCGCGGCGTCCTTCTCGCCGGGCTTCCACTGGTCGATCCCGTTGTTCCGCATCCAGCGGGCGGCCCGGTCGTACAGCTGCGCCAGCGTGCCGGCGTCCTTCTCCTCGGCCTGCCGGAACAAGATCCCGTCGTCAATGATCACGCCGGTATTATCGGTACAAGGGTCCGCGCGCCCGCCAGGCCTCGCTCAGTGCGCGGGCGGCACCAGCGCCGAGAGTCGCCCGACAAGATCGCCGAACGGCCCGTCGGCCGGTTCGCCGGCCAGGATCCGTACGAGGATCTCCGCCATCTCCGTGTCGTACGCGGCACTCACGGCGGCCAGCGCGGCGAAGTCGTGCACCAGCTGGAGCTCCAGCTCACCCCGGGGAATGCGCCGCCCGTCGAGCCAGATCAGCGCGGTGGACTCGGCCAGCGACACCCAGGACCGCACCACCAACTCCAGCCGGGCCGGCGGATCCTGCACGCCGATGTGCGCGAGGATCTGCTCGTACGCCGCCTGCCGGACCTCGTCGATCATCGCGTTGGTCCGGCTGCTCCCGGCGGCCGGACCACCGCGCATCAGCGCCGAGAAACCGGGCCCGTGCTCGTCGACGAAGGCGAAGTACCGCCCCATCACCCGCAGCAGCCGCGCCCCGAGCGGCCCCTCCCGCGGCTCGACGAACCGCAGCGCCAGCTCGTCGGCGGCCCGCCGCAGCGCGGCCTCGTACAGGCTCAGCTTGCCCGGAAAGTAGTGGTAGACCAGCGGCCGCGATATACCGGCGGCCGCCGCGATCTCGTCGATCGACACATCGTCGGGCGAGCGGTGGCTGAACAGCTCCAGGGCGACCCCGATCAGCTGCTGCCGCCGCTCCTCGACACCCATCCTGCGCCGCACCCCGGTTGTCATGCCGACACCCTACTTCTCCGACCGCCACGGGTGGTCAGAGGTCCAGGGTCAGCCGCTCCGAGGCGGCGCGCGAGACGCACAGGAGCATGGAGTCCTCCCGTTCGCCGTCCGTGAGCAGCTCGTCCCTGTGGTCCACCTGCCCTGCCAGCACGCGGTGTTGGCAGGTGCCGCAGAAGCCCTGCTCGCAGGAGTACGGGGTGTCGGGCAGCGCCCGGCGCACCGCCGTCAGGGTGGATTCGTCCGCCGCGACCTCGATCGTGCGGCCGGAGCGGCGCAGTTCGACCGTGAAGGGCCGCGCCGGGCCGGGCGCCGCCGGACCGAAACGCTCCAGGCGGACCGCCGAGGGGTCGGGGACCGCCGCCGTGACCGCCCGCATCAGGGCCTCCGGCCCGCAGCAGTAGACGAGGGTGCCCGGCCGGATCCCGCGGAGCGGATCCAGGTCGGGCAGGCCCGCCTCGTCCTCGGGCAGGACGGTGACCCGGTCGCCGTACGGGGCGAGTTCGGGGAGGAAGGGCATCGAGGCGCGCGAACGTCCCCCGTACAGCAGCGTCCAGTCGGCGCCGGCCGCCGTCGCGGCCCGCAGCATCGGCAGGATCGGGGTGATCCCGATGCCGCCCGCGACGAACACGTAGGAGGGTGCGGGGAGCAGCTCGAACCGGTTGCGCGGCGGCCGCAGTTCCAGCTCCGCGCCCTCGACGAGCTGCGCGTGCGCCTCCCGCGAGCCGCCGCGGCCGTCCTCCACCAGGCGGATCGCGAGCGTGTAGCGCCCCGCGTCGGCCGGATCCCCGCACAGGGAGTACTGGCGGACCAGGCCCGAGGGCAGGGTGATGTCCACGTGCGCGCCCGGGGTCCACGGCGGCAGCTCCGCCGACTCCAGGGTCAGGCACAGGACCCCGTCCGCCGGCTCCGTACGGGAGACGATCAGGGCGCGCAGCGGCCGGCGCGGGGAGTACCCCGATATCGGGGTCTCCAGGGCCGGGAGCGGCCACAGGGGCGAGCGTACGATGCGCCGCCGCAGCGCGCGCCGGGTCAGCAGCGCGGCTCCCGCCACCGCCGTGACGGTCAGCGCGCGCCTCACGGCCGCACCCCGCCGTTCGCGCCGGGCGAGGAGGCCAGGTAGGCCTGCGCCTGGGCGGTGGAGCCCTCCTGCGAGGGATGGTACGTACGGGAGAGGTAGGTCGGGACGGACTTCAGCATCGCGCCCGCCGAGGGGAGCACGCCCTGCTGCCCGGCCCGGAAGAACTGCCCCAGGGAGGCCTTGGCGGCCGGGAGGTGGGGGTCGTTCTCCATGAAGAAGCGGGCGCCGCGCTGCCACAGGAACACCAGGGCCGCGAAGCCGGTGGCCCAGGTCCGCGCCCGGCGGCGGTAGCTGCCGTCCACGTGCATGAAGAGGTCGAAGGCGACCGAGCGGTGCTCCACCTCCTCCGCGCCGTGCCAGCGCAGCAGGTCCAGCATCATCGGGTCGGCGCCCCGGCGGTCCAGCTCCTCGGCGTTGAGTATCCAGTTGCCGAGGAACGCCGTGTAGTGCTCGATCGCCGCGATCATCGCGACGCGCTCCATCAGCCACCACTTACGGGCCCGGCCCGGCGGCAGGGTCCGGTCGCCGAGCAGCTTCTCGAAGAGCCAGTCCACCTGCGCGGTGTAGGGGGTCGGGTCCAGGCCCAGCCGCTTCAGGTGCGGGAGCACGTCGTCGTGCGCGGCGGCGTGCATCGCCTCCTGGCCGATGAAGCCGATGACGTCCGCCCGCAGCCGCTCGTCCGTGATGTACGGGAGCACCTGCTTGTAGACGTGCACGAACCAGCGCTCACCCGCGGGCAGCAGCAGGTGCAGGACGTTGATGGTGTGCCCGGCGAAGGGGTCGCCGGGGAGCCAGTGGAGCGGGGTGTCCTCCCACGAGAAGGACACCTTCCGTACTTCCAGGTCTATGTGTTCCGACGCCACGGGGGCGGGCGCGAGCGGCGTATTAGACATGGAGTCAATGTACTGATGGGTACGCGAGAGGAAAACCCCTCTGCGACGCCGTTCCGACCCTCAGCGCCGCAACCATCAGCGCCGCGACCCTCAGCGCCGCATCTCTCAGCGCCGCGACCTCAGCGCAGTGCCCCCGCCTTCGTGCCGTCCGTCAGTTTGCCCGAGAGGTCCACCTGCGCGCCTTCCGGAGCCTTGAGCGCCAGTCGATTGCCGTTCGCCGATCCGCTCACCCCGCCACCCGAGGCCGACAGCGAGGCGAACTGCGCACTGCCCGCCGCCAGTACGTACCAGTGCCCTGCGCGCGATTTCCACAGCACCCCGGCCAGCACCCGCGGCTCCCGCGGCCCGCACGCCGCGGAACCCTCCGCCTTGGCGGCCTGCGCCGCCAGCTCCGCCCCGGGAGCCAGGAACTGGGCCTGCACCCGGTCCGTCGCGCCCTGCCAGGTCTCCGCCCGGGTGCACAGCCAGGTGGCCGTCCCGTCGCCCTCCGGAAGCGGCTGCTTCGCGTACGTCCACGCGTTGACCGTGCGCACCCCGTGCGAGCGGACCGAGGGCAGCAGGCAGGCGATCCTCGACCACTCGCCGAGTTCCGCCGCCTCCGACACGTCGCGGGCGGCGCCCGGCGCACCCGAGGTCAGCCGGGCCGGGGTCAGCTCGCCCAGGTCCGTCACCAGGCGGGTGGCGCCGTCACCGGTCAGGGCGAGCGCGTTCCAGCTGGTGCAGTTGCCGCCCGGGGCGGGCCCGGGCACCGGCGGGGTGATCCCGTCCGCGGTGAGCTTCAGCGCGGTCGGAGCCTCACCGGGCTTCAGCAGGTCGCGCAGGGCGGCGGCGGTGACCCAGGGGGCCGTCAGATAGCGGACGTTGCCGTCGACCCGGCTGAGCACCAGCCCCGTCGCGGTGTCCGCCGAGGCCCCGTCGGTCCGGGCGAAGTCGAGGGCGGCGCCCCCGGTCCCCGAGCGCGGTTCGGCGTACCGGACCACGCGCAGGCCGTCGTGCAGCAGGACGACGACGGCCTGGTCGACCGCCCCGGCGAACAGCAGCTGCGGCGGACCCATCGGCGGACCGGACGGGGTGCCGGGGGTGGCCGAGACGACCACCGCCCGGCCGGGGCGGGCCCACACGGCCAGCGCCCGGCGCAGCAGTTCCGTGTCCCCGGCGCGGTCGCCGCGCGCGGGCCAGGCGGAGTAGTCCGTACGGGAGGACGTACGCCAGAGCGTGGGCGCGACCCGGACCAGCTGCCCCGGGTCCAGGGCCTGCTCCGCCGCCGCGTTGCGCGCGTACAGCGGGGCGGCGGGCCCGTCCGCCCCCCAGCCGCCGCCCGGCAGCGCGAGCAGCGCCCCGCACACCGCGAGGGCCGCCGCCCCGGCCAGAGCGGCCCGTGTGAAACGGCGGCGGCGCAGCAGGTCGGTGGGCCGGGCCTGGAGCACGCACGGGTCGAACTCGGGCGAGGCGAACAGCGCGTCGTGCGCCGGATCCCCGGACTCCGCGACGGCGGCGGCGGGATCGGCGACCCCGGCGTCGGTGAGCACCCGCAGCACGTCCGGCTCCGCCAGCCCCTCCAGCGCCCGCAGCACGCAGGCGGCGCGGCCGGGGCCGTTGAGGGTGGCCAGCCACTGGTCCAGGGCCAGCTCCTCGGCCCCGCCCGAGCGCGGGAACAGCCGCAGCCCCCACACCTGGGGGAGCAGCGGCGGCAGCTGCCCGCGCAGCGGGAGCGCCCGGAAGGTCAGCGGGATCCCCGCCTCCAGGGCGGAGCGCAGGACGCGCAGCCGCACGTACGCGTAACCGGACTCGGGCCCGTCCACCTCGCCGCGCTGGGCCGGGACACCGCCGCGCACGGTGACACCGGCGGCCCTCCGCCCGCGGGGCAGCGCCCGCTGGGTCAGCGAATGGGCGGTGATCACCCGCCGGTTGCGGCCGAGGGAGGGCGGCAGCACCAGATAGGCGAGCCGCACCAGCCGCGGGTAGTGCTCGACGATGGCGGCCTCGGCCAGCTCGACGTCGGGAGGCAGGGGACGGGTGGCGGTATCCGGCGCAGTCACGTTCAGCAGAACGAGCGAATCGTCGGATGGTCACCCGCTCCCAGCGCACACGTTCGGACGAAAACGGGAGCCGCCGGTCGGACCGTCAGACGGTCAGCTTGGCCCGCAGCGCCGCGACCGTCTCGTCGCACACGCCCAGGCCCTCGCGCACGTACTTCTCCATGGACCCGTAGCGCGTGCCGACCTCGTCCAGCCCCGCCTCCAGGTAGGAGGGGAACACCCCGATCAGCGCCAGCGCGATGTCCGGGTCCCCGCCGGCCGCGGTGAAGCCCTCGATCATCGGGGCGAAGGCCAGCTTGACCGCCGGGTTCACGGACAGGTACTCGGCCATCAGGGTCTCGTCGTCGGCGCCGAGCAGCGACAGGATCACGGTCGCGCCCCAGCCCGTACGGTCCTTGCCGGCGGTGCAGTGGAAGAGCAGCGGGCCCGACTCCGGGTCGGCGGCCTCGATCAGCAGGGTGCGGTACGCGCTCTGCGCGGAGTCGGAGTTCACGAAGGACCGGTAGACCGCCCCGAAGAGGGCCTGCGCCTTGCCGCCGCCCAGGTGCTCCTCGGCCACCACCGGGTTGGCGAGCAGGTCCTTGAGCTGTGTGGCGGCGGGCATGTTGCCGTCGTTCATCTTGTCGGCCAGCACATCGCTCACCAGCAGCCGGGCGCCCTCCGGCACCCGGTCGGGGTGGTCGGCGCGCTCGGCGTCGCTGCGGAAGTCGATGACCGTACGCAGTCCCAGCGCGGCCACCGCCGGGTCGGCGTCGAGGTCGAGCCGGTCGAGGGAGCCGGAACGCAGGACGAGGCCGGGGCGGACGGTCCGGCCGCCGGCGAGCGGGGTGCCGCCGAGGTCGCGGAGGTTGGCGACGGTGGTGGAGGGCGTGGCGGTCATCGTGTCGGCTCCAGCGGTGTGCGCGAGGTGCGGCGGCTTGCTCGTGTCGGCTTGTCATCGAGGTCAGGCATTGGCGATTTTCCGGCGGTTCGACCCGGAAAGGCAATCCACGGCCAGCGAGATGCCGATCCCGATCCCGAGCGCCGCGAGATGTCCGGCGTCGGTGAAGGTCCGTCCGCGCCGCAGCACCGGCCGGGCGGCGATCGCCAGCAGCCCCACGCGGGCCGCGCCCCGTACCGCTCCGCGCGGCAGGGCCGAGGTCAGCGCGCCCAGCACGGCGTTGAACCCGTAGCTCGTGCCCACGTCCAGGGCCCGCCGGGTCTCGCGGTCGGCGGTGCGCCGCAGTACCCCGTAGACGAGCAGGGTCGCCGTGGCGTGCCCGAAGGCGAACACGGCGGCCGTCCACCAGGCACCGTACGCGTACTCCGCGTATCCGAGCACCGCGACCAGCAGCAGCGCGTAGGGCAGCGGCATCGGCTCCTCTACGACGAAGGCGCTGCTCAGCAGCGTCTCCCAGCGGCCGCCGGCGAGATTGTCGACATTCGTCGAACAGTCGCGCAGCACCCGCTCCCGCTCCGCCGGATCCAGCCGCTCCAGGGCGTGGGCGCCCAGCTGGACTCCGGCGGTGTAGAGCGCCCCCAGCGGCAACGGCCATATTGACGGCATCGGCAATGGATTCACCCGCTCATGATCGGATACGGCCCCCTCGCCGGCATCACCGCCCCCGTGGGATTATGACCAGGACATGCCTGGATCCCGCGCGCCGATGCGCGTCACGCGGGCCGCGATGTTCGCGGCCGTGTGCGTGGCCTTGGGTGCGGTGGGGCATTCGTACATATCTGGGGCGGACATCCCCTTTGCCTGGCTTATGGGTGCTTTCGCCGCGACCGGCGGGACCGCCTGGCTCGCCGCCGGCCGCCGGCGCGGGCCGGTGGCCATCACCGCCGCGCTGCTCGCCACGCAGGGCACACTGCACCTCGTCTTCTCCCTCTCCGCGAGCCGGACTCCGCAACCGATGCCCGCGCACCACCACATGCCGGGCATGGACATGCCCGTGGACGCGCCCGGCACGGCGGTGCACGACGGCCTCGGCATGATCGCCGCGCACGCGCTCGCCGGACTCTTCTGCGCCGCCTGGCTCGCCTGGGGCGAGGCCGCCGTCTTCCGACTGGCCGGAGCCCTCGGGGCCACCGCGCTGCTGGCCGCCCGGCCGCTCGCCCGCGCGCTCACGCTGGTCCGCACCCGGGTGGCCCCGCTGCCCGCGCCGCCCGCGCACTGCCCCCCGTACGAACGGCCGCGCCGGCTGCGCGGAGGCGTGCACGCCCACACCGTGGTCCGCCGTGGTCCGCCCGCCGGGCCCACCACCCGCACCACGGCTCCCGGCCGTCCTGCCCGCGCCTGACCGGCGCACCCTTCTTCGGCGAGGGCGAGACCTGGGGCCGCCCACCCATGCCTTCGCCAACTCCTAGGACCGACATGTCCCTTGACGAGCTTCAGGACGTCCCCGCGCGGGACGCCGAGACACCGCCCCGGCGCGGCGGCGGCAGCTGGGCCGCCCTGCGCCCGCTGCTCCTGCGCCTGCACTTCTACGCCGGGCTGCTGATCGCCCCGTTCCTCTTCCTCGCCGCCGCCACCGGCCTCCTCTACGCCGGCTCCTGGCAGGCCGAGAAGATCCTCTACGCCGACGAGCTGACCGTCGCCCACACCGGTGGCAACGCCCTGCCGCTCAGCGCCCAGGTGGGGGCCGCCCGCGACGCCGCGCCCCAGGGCGCGGTCCTGGGCGTCTGGCCCGCGCCCGAGGCCGACGCCACCACCCGGGTCATCATGGAGAGCCCGGGCCTCGGGGACGGCGAGACCCTCACCGTCTTCGTCGACCCGTATACGGCCGACGTGCGCGGGCAGCTCACCACCGCCGGCGACGCGCTGCCGCTGCGCGCCTGGCTGAGCGAGTTCCACTCGAGCCTCCAGCTGGGGGAGTTCGGCCGCAACTACAGCGAACTCGCCGCCAGCTGGCTGTGGGTCGTCGCGCTCGGCGGGCTCGCCCTGTGGATCGGCCGCCGCCGCACCCGCAAGGCCCGGCTCGTACTCCCCGACCGCAAGGCCACCGGCCGCCGCCGCACCCTGTCCTGGCACGGCGCCGTCGGACTCTGGGCGGCCGCCGGACTCGTCGCCCTCTCCGCCACCGGCCTGACCTGGTCGCGGTACGCCGGAGAGAACATCGGGCAGCTCCAGGACCGCCTCGGCGGAGCCACCCCGGCCGTCTCCGCCACCCTCAACGGGGCGGCCGGCGCCGCCGGGGCCGATGAGCACGCCGGCCATGTCATGACGCCGGGCACGGAGATGCCCCCGCCGCCGCCCACCGCCGACATCGGCATCGACGCGGCCGTGGCCGCAGCCCGCGCCGCCGGGATCACCGAGCACCTGCGGGTGACCCTGCCCGCCCAGGGCAAGGGCTACGTGGTCAAGGAGCAGGACAAGCAGGTGCCGGTGCACCTGGACGCGGTCGCCGTGGACCCGGCCGACGGCCGCATCATGGACGAACTCCGCTTCGCCGACCACCCCTTGCTCGCGCAGCTCACCCGCTTCGGCATCGACCTCCACATGGGGCTCACCTTCGGCCTCGCCAACCAGCTCGCGCTGGCCGTGCTCGCCGTCGCCGTGATGTCCCTCGTCGTGTGGGGCTACCGGATGTGGTGGATGCGCAGGCCCACCAGGGAGCGCGGGCTCCCGGTCGGCCGCCCGCAGCCGCGCGGCGCCTGGCGCGAGCTCCCGGTGACCGTGCTGCTGCCGTTCGCCGCCGTGACCGCGGTGACCGGGTGGTTCGTACCGCTGCTCGGGATCAGCCTGCTGGTGTTCCTGGCGGCCGATGTGACCGTCGGCTTCGCGGCCGGACGCCGCGCCGCCAGGGCTGCCGCCGCGCCGGAGGCCTAGTCGCGCGGACGTGGACCCGTACGCGCCCTCCTGAGCGCGTACGGGTCCACCGTCGTCTCCGCTCCGCTCAGGGCGCGTACTTGTAGCCCACCCGACGCACGGTCTGGATCGCGCCGCGGTGCGCCGCGCCCAGCTTGCGGCGCAGCCGGGCGACGTGGACGTCGACCGTCCGGCCGTCGCCGACGTGGCCGTAGCCCCAGACCGTCGTCACCAGCTGGTCCCGGCTGTGCACCCGGTGGGGGTGCGCGACCAGGTGGGAGAGCAGCTCGAACTCCAGGTAGGTCAGCTCCAGTTCCCGGCCGTCCACCTCGGCGGTGCGCCGCGCCGGATCGATCCGCACGAGCGCGTCGTCCGTGGCCGTGGTGGAGGGCGGGGCGATCGGCGGCTGCTGGTCGGCGGGTACGAGGACCAGGTAGCCGACCATCGGCGGTCGGCCGGGCAGGGCCGGCAGGGTGTGCTCGGGTGCGGGCAGCCAGGTGGCGCCGGGCGGCAGCAGGTCCACGACCCGGGCCACCTCGTCCCGGTCCACGGCGCGCAGCCGGTGGCGCGGAGGGGCCGGGAAGGCCGGTCCGGCGGAAGTGAGGGAATGGGTGTTCGCCATGAGTGGTCAGCTCTTTCACGCGGAGTGGTCGGCAGGAGACGTACGTACGCCGTCGTTGTCGTACCGCGCGGACCGAAGGCCCCGGGCAGGTCTGGTGGTCCCGGAAGGCTTTAGAGGGCCGGCGCGTTCTTCGCGCGGCAACACACCCGGTCGAAATCATGGTCCTGACGGGAAGGCCAGAACGGCTCGAGGTCGCTGCGACCGGTCGAGGTGTGCGAGTGGCTGGCCATGACGGCCATTCAAGCAGAAGCGCGGGGCTCGGGGCAGACCCCGTCTCACGTCGTGGATCGGAATCTCAAATTCCGAAACTGCCCAGTCGCCGGGCCACCGTCGGGCCATCGTCAGGTGCCGCATTTCCGACAAACCGTCAGCCGGTCAGCCGCTTGCGCCAGTCCAGACCGGTGACGCGTATCGCATCGTGGGCGGACCCGTCCCACAGCCAGCCGCGCACGATGTCGGTCAGCTGCTCCTCCACCTCGGGGTCGAGCGGCGGCGGATCCTCCTCCACCGGGAACTCCAGCCGCTCCCAGGCCGGTCCGAGGTCCCAGCCCTTCTCCTGGCGGGCCCATCGCAGCATCACCTCGACCACCTCGGTGGCCGTGGGGACGAAGGCCTGGAAGTGCCGGTCGGGGGCGCCGGCGCGGTGCTCCAGCTGGTAGTCCCCGCCGCTCTCGTGCCAGACCTGGAGGAAGACGTCCGGGTCGTCCGGGTGCCGGTTGACGACCACGAAGCGGTCGCCGTCCGCGCCGATGCGCTCGACGAGTCCGGACAGCAGGGGCGGCGCGGGCCGGTCGTACGACTCGGCGCGCTCGGTGTCGAGGGTGATCGCGAGCATGGGCCACACCCTGACAGGCACCACTGACAGCGACAACTGACAGCGCGCGGCGCCCGCCCTCCCTCGGGGAGAACGGGCGCCGCGCAGCAGTCAGGGGCGGTCGGCCGGTCTCAGACCAGGCCGTCCTTCTCCAGGGCGGTGCAGCAGGTGTCCGTGATCAGACGGGTCACCACGTACGGGTCCACGTTCGCGTTCGGACGGCGGTCCTCGATGTAGCCCTTGCCGTCCTTCTCCACCTGCCACGGGATGCGCACCGACGCGCCGCGGTCCGAGACGCCGTAGCTGTACTCGTTCCAAGGAGCCGTCTCGTGCAGACCCGTCAGCCGCTCGTCGATGCCCGCGCCGTAGTTCTTGACGTGGTCCAGCGGCTTCGAGCCCTCGCCGAGGGATTCGCACGCGGAGATGATCGCGCGGTAGTCCTCGCGCATCGCCTTCGTGGAGAAGTTGGTGTGCGCGCCCGCGCCGTTCCAGTCGCCCTTGACCGGCTTCGGGTTCAGCGTCGCCGAGACATTGAAGTCCTCGGCCGTGCGGTACAGCAGCCAGCGCGCGATCCACAGCTGGTCGGAGACCTCCAGCGGGCCGACGGGGCCGACCTGGAACTCCCACTGGCCCGGCATGACCTCGGCGTTGATGCCGGAGATGCTGAGGCCCGCCGCGAGGCAGTGGTCCAGGTGCTTCTCGACGATGTCACGGCCGAAGATCTCGTCCGAGCCGACACCGCAGTAGTAGCCGCCCTGCGCCGCCGGGAAACCGTTGACGGGGAAGCCGAGCGGGCGGGTGCCGTCGAAGAACGTGTACTCCTGCTCGATGCCGAAGATCGGCGCCTGCCCGGCGAACTTCTCGGCGACCGGGCGCAGCAGGGCGCGGGTGTTCGACTCGTGCGGGGTCATGTCGATGTTCATGACCTCGCACAGCACGAGGAGGTTCTCCCCGCCGCGGATCGGGTCCGGGCAGGAGAACACCGGCTGGAGCACCCGGTCGGAAGCGTGGCCCTCGGCCTGGTTCGTGCTCGATCCGTCGAAGCCCCAGATCGGCAGCGACTCGCCGTCGCCAAGGATCTTCGTCTTGGAGCGAAGCTTCGCCGTCGGCTCGGTGCCGTCGATCCAGATGTACTCAGCCTTGTAGCTCACGGGGCCTCATCCTGACTCTGCGGGTGCTGCGGGTCGCTGCGGTGTCCACCGCAGCGTGCCCGGCCGCGATTTCCCTTCCGTTGCCCGTGTGTGAACCCCGTGTTACCGACGTTTACGGCGCAGGTCGGGCGGGCTGTGCGGGTTGGCGACTGCACACCCGTCCGAGTGGGGCAGACTGGGCGGGTGAGCTTTTCCTACGACGCGAACCGCCCGGCCGGCGCCTCCTTCGAGGGCCCCCGCCCCAGGGTCGGCCTGCTCGGCACCGGCCCCTGGGCCCGTCGCACCCATGCCCCCGCCCTGGCCGCGCACACGGGCTCCGAGTTCGTCGGCGTGTGGGGCCGCCGCCCCGAGGCGGCCGCCGAACTGGCCGAGGCGTACGACGTGAAGGTGTACGAAGACCCCGACGCGCTGTTCGCGGACTGTGACGCCGTGGCCTTCGCCCTGCCGCCGGACGTGCAGGCCCCGCTCGCCGTGCGCGCGGCCGCCGCCGGATGCCACCTGCTGCTCGACAAGCCCGTCGCGACGACCGTGGAGTACGCCCGGGCCGTCGCCGACGCCGCCGCGCGCCACCAGGTCGCCTCCGTCGTCTTCCTCACCCTGCGCTTCGCCGAGCCGACCGCCGGGTGGGTCGACGAACAGGCGGCCCGCACCGGCTGGTTCACCGCCTCCGCGCACTGGCTCGGCGCGGTCTTCCCGCCCGACGGCACGCCCAGCCCGTACGCCGACTCGCCCTGGCGCAAGACCAAGGGCGGACTGTGGGACGTCGGCCCCCACGCGCTGTCCGTCCTGATCCCGGTGCTGGGCGACGTCACCGCCGTCCGCGCCACACCGGGCCCGTCCGACGTGGTCCAGCTGGCCCTGCGCCACACGTCGGGCGCGGCCAGCACCGCCGTGCTCTGCCTGGGCGCGCCGGCCGCGGCCGCCGGGGTGGGCCTGGAACTGCGCGGCTCCGAGGGCGTCTTCGCCCTGCCCGACTGGAGCGACGTACCCGGCGCCTACGGCCGAGCCCTGGACGCCCTCCTCACCGCCGCCCGCACGGGAGTACCCGACCCGCGCGGAGCGGAATTCGGAGCCCGGCTGACGGAGGTCCTGGCGGAGGCGGAGCACCAGCTCGCGTTGTGACGCCCCCTATTTGATCAGGGCGTTCGCCACGATGACGGCCAGGCCGATGGTGGCGTCGGCCAGGCCGATGACCAGGGCGGAGCCGAGCCGGTAGCCGACCCGGATCGCCACGAAGGACCCCCAGGCGAAGAGCAGCGCGGTATTCAGCCCCAGCCCGACGGCCGTCACCCCGTACGAGTCCCAGTCCGCGAGCCCGGCGATCAGCAGCAGGATCACGGTGGGCAGGGTGGCCGCGATCATCGGCCACTCGTTCCACAGCGCCCGGCAGAGCACCCGCCACCGGTGTCCGGCCGAGCCGGCCCGGTGGCTGGTCATGTGGTGCGAGTACCCGTGCGCGAGCGCGGCGGTGGCGGCGGTGACCAGGACCCAGCTGGCGTCGTAGAAGGGCGTGTAGTCCCCGCCCTCCTGGTCCAGCGCGGCCAGCAGCCCACTGGCCAGCACGGTCCCGTACACCCCGCCGAACATCCAGTCGGCCCCGCGCCGGAGCGGCGGAAGCGTCGGCCCGCCGGGCGCGGGCTGCGGCTGTGCCTCGTACGGCTCGTTCACGATGGTTCCTTTGGCGCGGTACGTCCCTGTTCGTGCTGGGCTGCGACTCACCCTATGAGGCGGAGGCGGTCAGGGCGGGCTGACCGACGTACGCCGAAAAGGGCGGGGTTGCCCATCGCACCCCGCCCCTTCGGCATCCGCTCCGCGGACCGGTCAGATCTTGTTGTAGGTGCCGGTGGCCCAGAGGGCGCCGCCCTTGCCGGGGCCGCCGTCCTTCTTGTAGACGACGAAGTTGCCGTCGTCCTGGAGGAGGGCGTAGGCGCCGCTGTTGCCGGCCGTGCCGGTCCGCCAGCGGACCGTCTCGTTCAGCGTGGTCTCGCGCAGGACCAGGTCGCCGTTGTCCCCCATGTCCAGGGTCAGGGTGTTGCGGTTGCCGTACGTGCCGCTGGCCCAGATGGCCTGGCCGTCGCTCTTGCGGTACATGACGAGGTTCTTGTCCTGCTGGAGCACGAGCCACACGGTGGCGGACTGGGTCCAGGAGCCCCGGTCCCAGTAGTCGCTCGAGCACACCCTGCGGTGCCGCTCACTGGTGTCGGTCGCCCAGTACCAGTCCTCGCTGCGGCCGGTCACGGTGAACTGGCCGTCGTCCCTGATCGAGGCGCTGATGTAGGTGGTGGCCCGGTCGCCGTAGGTCGCCGTGTGCCAGATGCCGCCGCCCGTCTGGGGGCCGCCGTCCTTCTTGTAGACGACGAAGTTGCCGTCCTCCTGCATGAGGGCGTACGCGCCCGGGTTGCCGTACGTTCCGCTGTGCCACAGCGGGAGCTTGGGCCCGCCGGGGTTGCCGACCAGGTACACGACGAGGTTCCCGTCGGGCTGCATGACCAGCTCGGCCTTGCCGGGCGTCGGGACCAGGCTAGCGCCCGAGTCGAGGCGCTGGCCGGGCCGCAAGTCCGAAGTGAGGCCGCCCGAGCTGGTCATGCACTGGCTGGGATCGGCGGCCGACGCCACCGCCGGGACCAGGGCGGTCACGGCGGAGGCGGCGAGCAGGGATACGAGTGCTCTGCTGAGCAGGTGGTGTCGCATGGAGGTTCCCCCCGGTGGTGGGTCAGATCTTGTTGTAGGTGCCGGTGGCCCAGAGGGCGCCGCCCTTGCCGGGGCCGCCGTCCTTCTTGTAGACGACGAAGTTGCCGTCGTCCTGGAGCAGGGCCCAGGCGTCCGCGTTTCCGCCCGTGTGGGTGCGCCAGCGAACCGTGCCGTTCAGGTCTCCCTGAGTAATGGTCAGGTCGCCCCGGTCCCCGTAGCCCATTTGCATGGTCACCTGGTAGTTGCCCCCGTACGTGCCGCTGTGCCAGATGGCCTTGCCATCGCTCTTGCGGTACATGACGAGGTTGTTGTCCTTCTGGAGGACCAGCCAGACGGTGGCGGACTGGGCCCAGGAACCCGTCCACCAGCCGTGCGCGGCCGTCTCGTAATCCGAGCAGAGCTGGTTGTGGCGCTCCACGCTGCTCGTGGACCACCTCTGGGTGGCGGCGTAGCTGCCGCGGCCCCAGACGTTGAAGTTGCCGGCAAGGAGATAGGCCGTGGGGGCCCAGTCGGTCCGGGTGCCGTAGGTCCCGGTGTGCCAGATGCCGCCGCCCGTCTGGGGGCTGCCGCCCTGGCGGTAGATGACGAAGTTGCCGTCCTCCTGCATGAGGGCGTACGCGCCCGGGTTGCCCCAGGTGCCGCTGTGCCACAGCGGGAGCTTGTAGCCGCCCGGGTTGCCGAGGGCGTAGAGGACCAGGTTGCCGTCGGGCTGCATGACCAGTTCGGTCGTGCTCTCCATGTCCGCCAGGCGGGCGCCCGACTCCAGGCGCTGGCCGGGATGGATCGCAGCGAAGTCGCCGCCCCCGGTGTTGTAGCACTCGCCCGGGCCGGCGGCAGCGGCCGGGGTGGCAGTCGCCGGGACCATGACGGTCACGGCGGAGACGGCGAGCAGGGATACGAGTGCTCTTCGGAGCATGCGGGTGCGCATGGTCGGTTCCCCCCAAGGAATGTGTGTGCTCTGTCGACCGGGCCGGTCGCATGAGCCCTCTTTCTACACCGCTGCCCGGCGGCGTGATCAACCGACTCCTTTGAGTGGTGGCGGGGTGTGCGAAGGCCAGGCGCGTCGCCGTCAGGAAGCGGTGGACCGTGTCCCGTTCGGCGGGGTCGAAGGAGTCCAGCACCCGGAGCACTCCGTCGATCAGCGGGCCGAAGGACTCCCGGCCGAGGCGGGCGCCGAGCAGGCCCGCCGTGGCCGGCTCGTCCGCGCGGGCCGCGTCGAGCAGGCAGATCAGAGCCCTCACGTCGGTGGCGTGCGTGCCGTCGCGCGAGGCGAACTCCGCCTGGCGCAAACCGAATCCGACGGCTACCGCCCGCAATAGGTGCACCATTGTCCATCGCCGAGCGAGAGTCTGGAGCCTGCCTTGTCGTCCACGTCGTCCATGCCGGCCGCACCCGCGCCCCGGGATTCGTTCCGTGCCGCCTACCAGGAGATGCTCGGCCGGTGGCCCGGGCCCGTCGAGGCCACCGACCTCCCCACCACGTACGGCCTCACCCACGTCAACAGCTGCGGACCGGCCGGGGCACCGCCGCTGGTGCTGCTGGCCGGCGGCGGGGCCACGTCCACCGTGTGGGGTGCCTGCGCCGCCGCCGGGCTCGCCCGCACCCACCGGGTGCATGCCGTGGACCTGGTGGGCGACCCCGGGCTCAGTACGCCGCCGCCGGGGCGGAAACGGGCGATACGGTCCACCGGGGATCTCGTCGGCTGGCTCGACGCGGTCCTCGGCGGACTCGACGGGCTCGACGGGCGTCCGGTGACCCTCGGGGGGCATTCCTACGGTGCCTGGATCGCCGCCCATTACGCCGCCGCACGGGCTGCCCGGCTGGAACGCCTCGTCCTGCTCGACCCGACCCAGGTCTTCACCGGGCTCCGCCCCGGCTACGTACTGCGGGCCCTGCCCATGCTGGCGCGGCCCACGCCGGAGCGGATCCGCTCCTTCCTCGCCTGGGAGACCGGCGGCGCCGTGCTCGACCCCGCGTGGCTGCGGCTCCAGGACGAGACCGCCGCCTTTCCCACCGTCCGGCCGGTCACCGGGCCACGCCCCGATCTGGCCGTGCTCGGGGAGCGACCGGGTCTGCGGATCGACGTGCTGTTCGCCGGGCGCGCCCGCTGCCACGACCCCCGCCGCGCGGTCCGGGCCGCGACCGAGGCGCTGCCGGGCGCGCGGGTCGGCGTACTGCCGGACGTCTCGCACCACGCGCTGCCACTGGCGTCGGCCGGGGAGATCGCCCGGCGGCTGGCCGGTTAGGTCCTGTCGTTGCGGGACAGGGCGTCGCGGACGGCCTCCTCGGAGCGGGCGATCACGGCCGTCCCGTCCTCGGCGGTGATGATCGGACGCTGGATCAGCTTCGGATGGGCGGCCAGGTGGGCGATCCAGCGCTGCCGCGCCGCGTCCGTCTCCTCGCGCGGCAGGTCTCGTACCCCGGTCTCCTTCGCGAGGGGGTCGGAGGTGCGCGTGATGTCCCACGGCTCCAGCCCGAGCCGGCCCAGCACCTCGCGGATCTCGGCCTCGGACGGCACGTCCTCCAGGTAGCGGCGCACCGTGTACTCGGCGCCCTCCGCGTCCAGCAGCGTCAGCGCGCTCCGGCACTTCGAACAGGCGGGATTGATCCAGATCTCCATGACCCGCCAGCCTAAGGGCTGTCCCCGGGAACAGTGTCCGGCCAGGGCCTTTTGTCAGTGGCCCCCGGTAAAATCGAGGGAGAACGACAGGAAGCCAACTACCGTTTGGGAGGCTGTAGATGGCCGCTGCCGCGATCATTTCGATGCCCAAGAAGAAGCCGCTGCCGGCGGGCCTGCCCCGCGAGTGGTACGAGAGCCACAACCGCCGCCTGAAGGCGATGCGGTTGGCGATATCCCTGCTCGACACGGGGACGTACGACGCCCGGCGCGCCACCAACCGCAAGATCCGGACGATGGCGGTGCGGGTGGGCATCCACCGGCCCTCCAACCTCACCTGCAAGATGGTGCGCACCTTCATCCGCGACGGTTCCTGACCTCAGGGGGCGTGCGGGGATCTCGGGGAGCCGGGCGTCAACGGCTCCCCGAGGGCCCAGACGCCCCCGACGTCCCGGACGTCCCCGACGCCCCTGATGCCCCCGTGCTCAGCGACAGCACCAACAGCGCCACGTCGTCACGCGGCCCGCCGTCGGTGAAGGCCGCCAGGTCCCGCCACACCGCCCGGACCAGCGCCGCCGGATCGCCGTCGCCCGCCAGCACCGGCACCCGGTCGGCCAGGGGGTAGAAGTACCCCGCCGCGTCGCGCGCCTCCGTGACCCCGTCCGTGTGCGCGAGGAGCCGGTCGCCCGGCAGCAGCGGCACTTCCGTCACCGGCGGGAACACCGGCCCCGCCAGCCCCAGACCCAGCGGAGGACCCGGCTCCGCGCTCACCTCCGAGGCTGCGAAGTCCCGGAGCAGCAACACCGGAGGATGCCCGCACGACAGGACGCGTACGAGGTCCCGTCCGGGCGGGAACTCCAGCAGCACCGCCGTCGCGAACAGCTCCGGATGCTCGACGGAGTCCGCCACCGCGTCCATGGTCAGCCGCCGGTCCAGCCGCGCCGCCACCGCCACCAGCCCGGGATCGTCCAGCACGCCCTCCCGGAAGGCGCCGAGCAGCGCGGCCACCGTGCCGACCGCCGCCAGGCCGTGGCCCTGCACGTCCCCCACCACCGCCCGCACCCCGTACGGCCCGGCCCGTACGTCGAAGAGGTCACCGCCGACCAGCGTGTCCTGCTGGGCCGCCCGGTAGAGGCCGGCACAGTGCACCCGGCCCACCCGCTCCGGCACCGGCGGCAGCACCGCCAGCTGGGCCGCCTCCGCGACCGTGCGGACGCTGACCAGCTGGTCGTCCCGACGACGCCGCACCCAGGCGATGACCACGCCGAGGAGCCCGACGGTGGCCACGGTCGCCAGATCGGCGCCGCGGGCGTCGCCGACGCCGAGCGCGGGCACGCCGAGGAGGATCAGGACCAGCCCGGCGAAGAAGGCCGTACCGGCCGCCCCGTAGGCGAACGCGGCCACGGCGGGGAGAGCGGCCAGGAAGTAGCCCAGCTCCCTGATGCCGGGCGTCATCCACTGGGCCAGGCACAGCACCGCCATGGCCACCGGGGGCGCGAACCGGGCCCAGCGCGGTGGCGGCGCCCCGTGCAGCCGGCCCGGCTCCTCCTGTCCGCGTCTCACCCCTCCACCCTGGTACGCGGGCCCGGGCCGCGCACGCCGGGTGGCCCCTTGGAGCACGGCCCGCGACAGTGGTCCCGTGACGGATACGAGCGCGGCCATCAGCACCCGGCTGAACTGGCTGCGGGCCGGGGTGCTCGGAGCCAACGACGGGATCATCTCCACCGCGGGCCTGGTCGTGGGCGTGGCCGGAGCCACCACCTCGCGCGCCGCGATCCTGACGGCGGGGGTGGCCGGACTGCTGGCGGGCTCGCTGTCGATGGCGGCGGGGGAGTACGTGTCGGTCAGCTCCCAGCGGGACTCGGAACGGGCCGCCCTGGAGGTGGAACGGCGCGAGCTGGCCGAGGAACCGGACGCCGAGCTCGACGAGCTCACCGACCTGCTCACCGCGCGCGGCCTGAGCCGGGAGCTGGCCCGGGAGGCGGCGGAGCAACTGACGGAGCGGGACGCGTTGCGGGCTCACGCCCGGGTGGAACTGGGCATCGAGCCGGACGAACTGGCCAACCCCTGGCACGCGGCCTTCGCCAGCCTGATCGCCTTCACGGTCGGGGCGCTGCTGCCGCTGCTGGCCATCGTCCTGCCGGGGCCGTCCGAGCGGGTTCCGGTGACGGCGGTCGCCGTCCTGGCCACGCTCACCCTCTGCGGGGCGGTCAGCGCCCGCCTCGGCGGCGCCGCCGTACCGCGCGCGATCCTGCGCAACGTCCTGGGCGGCGCCCTGGCCATGACGGTCACCTACGCGGTCGGCACCTGGCTCGGCACCCCCTGACCCCCTGGCGAGGCTGGAATGGCCGCGCGGGGAGACGGGACCACCTGGCCGGTGCCCTGGCCGGGGCACCAGCCTGCCCGTACCACCGCCCGCCGGGGCACCGGCCTGCCCGTACCACCGCCCGGCCAGGGCAAAGGCACACTGGCCGCATGCGTATCGCAGTCACCGGAGCCTCCGGGCTCATCGGCCAGGCACTCGTACGGTCCCTCCTCGGCGACGGCCACGACGTCGTCCGCTTCGTGCGGCGGTCGCACGCCGGGCCGGGGGAGGCGCTGTGGGATCCGCGGCGCGGCCACGTCGACCCCGCCGGGCTCACCGGCTGCGCGGCCGTCGTGCACCTGGCCGGGGCCGGCGTGGGCGACCACCGCTGGACGGCCGCCTACAAGAAGGAGATCCGCGACAGCCGGGTCCTCGGCACCGCCGCCGTCGCCCGTGCCATGGCCGCCCTCGACAGCCCGCCGCCCGTCCTGGTCTGCGGCTCCGCCGTCGGCTACTACGGCGACACCGGCGACCGCGCCGTCGACGAGGACGCGCCGGCCGGCGAGGGCTTCCTCCCCTCCGTCTGCGTCGAGTGGGAGGCGGCCGCCGCCCCGGCCCGGGCCGCCGGGATCCGGACCGTGTTCGCCCGTACGGGACTCGTGGTCGCGGCCGAGGGAGGGGCCTGGGGCAAGATGTTCCCCCTCTTCCGGGCCGGCGTCGGCGGTCGCCTCGGCAACGGCCGCCAGTACTGGTCGTACATCTCCCTGCACGACGAGATCGCCGCCCTGCGGCACCTGATCGACACTCCGGCCCTGACCGGCCCCGTGAACCTGACCGCGCCCGAGCCGCTGACCAACCGTGAGGTCACCGCCGCCATGGGCCGCGTACTGCGCCGCCCGACGCTGTTCACCGCCCCCGCCCCGGCGCTGCGCCTCGTACTCGGCGAGTTCGCCCAGGACGTGCTGGGCAGCCAGCGGGCGCGGCCCGCCCGGTTGCTGGAGTCCGGCTTCGTCTTCCGGTACCCGCTGATCGAGGAGTCGATCAGGGCGGCGCTGCAACGGGCCTGAAGCAGAACCGACGGCGGAGCGGGGGGAGCGCCATCCGACCACGTGCGACCGTTCGTGACCCGCATGCGACCGTCGTGCGACCGGAGTTGTGCGCAATACCCCACCCGACTCGGGTTCTGCTGGAGTCCGTTGGGGGAAGGAGGATCCCCACACAGCCGCGCCGACCTCGGGGAGGGGCACGTGCTCAGCAGCCCACACCATGCCGCGCACCATGCGGACGTCGTCATCGTAGGAGCCGGAGTCTCAGGACTCGCGGCCGCACACCACCTGATCGCGGCGGGGGTCACGGTCAGCGTCCTGGAGACCGCCGGCGATCCCGGAGGCCGGATGGCCACCGCGTCCACCGACGGATTCCGGCTCGACCGGGTCGGTCAGCTCCTCAACACCGCGTACACCGAACCGGCCCGCACCCCCGGCCTGGAGGGGCTCATCCTGCGCCCCTTCGCCCCCGGCGTCCTGGTGCACGGCGCCGACGGCAAACAGCTGCGGGCCGGGGCCCTCACCCCCGCCCGCGCGCTGGCCAGCGGCTCCCTCGACCAGGCACGGCTCAGCGCCGCCCTCGGCCGGCTCGCCGCCCTGCCCGTCGACCGGCTGCTCGCCCGGCCCGAACGCACGGCGCTCGCCTCCCTGCGCTCCCGCGGCCTGCCGCCACGCACCGTCAACGGCGTCCTGCGGCCCCTGCTCGCCACCCTGCTCCGCGACCCGGAGCTCACCACCTCCAGCCGCGTCGCCGACCTCGCCCTGCGCACCTTCGCCCGCGGCCGGCTCGCCGTGCCCGAGGGCGGCGCGGCGACCCTGCCCGAGCTGCTCGCCGGGACCCTGCCGGCCGGCACCGTACGCACCGGGGTGCGGGTCCGGTCGGTGGCGACCAGCCTCGTCACCACCGAGGAGCACGGTGACTTCCGCTGCCGCTCCGCCGTGCTCGCCACCGGCGCCCGGGCCGCCGCCGAACTGCTGCCCGGACTGCGGGTACCCGACTTCCACGAGGTCACCGTCATCCACCACGCGACCCCGGCACCCCTGCCCTGGGACGGCTCGCTGCTCCTGGACGCCGACCCGAAATGGCCGCTCGCGCACACCACCGTGATGAGCGCGGTCGACCCCACCCGGGCCCCGGCAGGCCGCAGCCTCGTCACCACCACCGTGCACGGCCCGCCGCCGCCCGCGCGGACGGTCGCCTCGCGCCTGGCCCGGCTCTACGACACCTCCACCCGGGACTGGGAGCTGCTGGCCGTCCACCACACCCCGGAGGCCGTCCCGGCCATGCCCCCGCCCCACGACCGGCGGCGGCCCGTACGGGTCCTGGCCGGGCTCTACGTGTGCGGCGACCACCGCGACTCCAACACCGTCCAGGGCGCCCTGTACTCCGCCCGGCGCGCCGCCACGGCTCTCCTGCGCGACTACGGCATCCCGCTCCCGGCCGAGCACGGGCCCGCGCTTCCGGTGGCGGCCTGAGCCCTCGCGCACGCGGGCCCGGCCCCACCCGGGACCGGGCCCGTGCACGCCGCCGATCACGCACCGATCACGCGGCACCGATCACACTGCTCGGTCACATGGCACCGGTCACACTGTTCGGTCACACCGCCTCGGACGGCTCCCCCTGTACGCACTCGCGCGCCGGGCCCGGCCACCCCCGACCCAAGTCCGGCCGCCCCTCACTGACCGGCAGTCAGTTCAGCGCCGCCACCCGGTCCCGGTACGTCCGCACGGCCGAGGCGTCCCGGTACGGCTCCAGCCTCCGCTCGAAGTCCCGTACGTACTCCACCGCCCGCACCGACCGCATCTCCATCGCCTGCTGCGCGGCCTCCGCCCCCAGCGCGCACGCCTGCTCCAGCTCGCCGAGCCCCAGCCGCGCCGTGGCCAGCACCACCCGGCAGAACAGCCGGGACCGCGCGTACCCCGGCGCCCGCAACTGCAAGGACCGCTCCGCGTGCTGCGCCGACGCCCGGTACTGCTGGAGGTCTCGGTGGCAGTGCCCGAACTCGTCCGCCAGCTGCGCCTCGTCGAAGAACCGCGCCCAGTGCGGTACGTCGTCCCCGGGCCGCCCCGCCCCCAGCGCCCGCTCCGCCCGCACCAGCGAGGCCGTCGCGGCCCGTACCTCGCCCAGCACCGCGTGCCCCCGCGCCTCGGCCGCGTGCAGCAGCGCCTGCACCACCGGCGGCGGACCCGAGCCCACGCCCTGCTGGGCGACCCGGGCCAGTTGCACCGCCTCCCGGCCGTGGCCGAGGTAGACCGCCTGACGGCTCATCGTGACCAGCACGTACGACCCGTACGGCCGGTCCCCGGCGGCCTGCGCGAGGCGCAGCGCCTGGACGAAGTACCGCTGGGCGAGTCCGTGGGCGGCGATGTCGTACGAGGTCCAGCCCGCGAGCCGGGTCAGATCGGCGGCGGCCGAGAACAGCCGCCGCCCCGTGGTCTCACCGTAGGTGCCCCGGAGCATCGGCTCCGCCTCGTGCTCCAGGTACCGCACCAGGGCCTGCCGGGCGTGCCCGCCGCCGTAGGCCTGGTCCAGGGTGCGGAACAGCTCGCTCACCGACCGCAGGGCCGCGATGTCCCCGCCGGTCACCCGCTGCCCGGGCCCCCGGTCGATCTGCCGCTGCCGGGGCACCGAGGCGCGTCCCTGCGCCGGGACCCGGGCGGCGGCGGGATCCGCGCCCCGCCCGACCCGTTCGTCGGCCCGGCCGATCAGCCAGTCCCGGCTGGGCACGACCAGCCCGGCCGGTGTGAAGGCGATCTTGCGCAGTTCGGCGTGCGAGCCGGAGTCCTTGCGCCACAGCCCGCTCGCGATGTCCACGGCCTCCTCGGGGGTGGCGGCGAACTCCAGCCCCGCGTAAACGGGCGCGCAGGCGTCCAGGCCGAGATCCTGCGCCGACAGCCGTCGCCCGAGGCGCCGGGTGAAGACCTCGGCGATCAGTGCCGGGGTGGTGCCCCGGGGCTGCTGGCCGCGCAGCCACCGGGTCACGGACGTCTTGTCGTACCGCAGGTCCAGACCGTGCTCCAGGCCGAGCTGGTCGACGCGGCGGGCGAGCCCGGCGTTGGAGAACCCGGCTTCCGCGATCAGCGCCGCGAGCTGCCGGTTGGGGACGCGCTGGGCAGGTCGTTCCGTCATCAGCTCCACGGTTTCCTGACGTGACGGACCGGAGTTTCGGCCCTCTGAACGGCGTGAATGTAGCGGCCAACTCCGCCCGCACCGCCCTCTCTGCCCCACATTCATCCGATCGTGTGCAGAATGGGTAGGGGTCTTTACGGAGTGGCCTACTCCGTCCGCGTAAGCTCCCGGCCCATGACCCGCCGGCCACAGGGGCCCCACCGGCCCGACACGTACGCGGAATCGACTGCCCCGCTACCAGCCCCCGAGCTCACCGAGGCCGAGTGCCGCCGCTGCGGGACCTACATCGCGGGACTGGACGGCCGGTACGCGTGTGGCGTGTGCGGCTGGGTCAACGACCACTCGGAGGGCCACCGCAGGCTCCCGCGGGCCGACGAGGACCCGGACCTGCCGCCCAAGGGCCGCAGGCGCCCCAAGCAGCTCCCGGGCCCTTAGGGGGTGTTTCTCGGATCTCCGCGGCGTCGCGCGGAGATCCGAGAAACAC